>DASYFZ010000106.1:0-11210 GCA_036000295.1 Solirubrobacteraceae bacterium | reverse complement strand
CGCCGATCACGAGCGTCACATCGGTGCGCGAGAACTCCGGGTTGATGTCGTCCATCTCCCGGAGCAGGTCATACGGCACGTCGGCCTCGGCGAGCAGCACGTTCATGTGGCCCGGCATCCGCCCGGCCACCGGGTGGATCGCGTACTTGACCTCCACCCCGCGGGCCTCCAGCGCGCGCTCGAGCTCGCGAACGGCGTGTTGCGCCTGCGCGACGGCCATCCCGTAGCCGGGCGCGATCACGATCTGGCGAGCGTAGGAGAGCTGGATCGCCACATCCTGAGCCGAGGTCGAGCGGACCGGCCCGCGGTCGATGGCGCCCGCCGCCGGTGCCGCCACGGCGCCGCCGAATCCGCCCGCGACGATCGCCGGCACCGAGCGGTTCATCGCCTTGGCCATCAGGTTGGTGAGGATCGTTCCCGAGGCGCCGACGATCATTCCGGCGACGATCAGCGCGGTGTTGTTGAGTGCGATTCCGGTGGCCGCGGCGGACAGGCCGGTGAACGCGTTGAGCAGCGAGATCACAACCGGCATGTCGGCGCCGCCGATCGGCAGCACCACCATGTTCCCGAGCACCGCGGCCGCCAGCAGGATCCCAACGATGAACAGCGCCTGCGAGTGCGTGCCGGCCGCGAGCACGATCGCGCTGACCACGCAGATCGCGAACAGCACCCCGTTGATGATCGTCTGACCCGGCAGCTTGATCGGCCTGCCCGGGAGGATCTCCTGGAGCTTTCCGAAGGCGATGTTCGAGCCCCAGAACGAGACCGAGCCCACAATCGCCGCGAACAACGTCGGGATCTCGCTCTTCAGCGGGAAGTACCCCGGAGCGAAGTGATGCCGGTACTCGACCCACGCGATGATCGCGACCGCGCCGCCGCCGACGCCGTTGAACAAGGCGACCATCTGAGGCATCTGGGTCATCTGCACCTTGCGGGCGGCCGGAACACCAACTGCGACCCCGATCGCGACCCCCAGCGCCATCAGCCAAGGCGTCGAGCCGCCGCTGAGCACGTGCGGCGTCAGCAGGGTCGCGATCACGGCGACCGCCATCCCCGCGGCAGCGATCTTGTTGCCGCGAACCGCCGTGCGCGGGCCGGTGAGCCCGCTCATCCCATAGATGAACAGCGAGAACGCGACGATGTACAGCGAGTCGATGAAGTTCGCTCTCTGCAGAAAGACGGCGGGTGCGATCACTTCGCGTCTCCGTCGGACGCCTCGATCTCCTCGGCCTTCGGTACCTCTTTTCGCTTGAACATCCCAAGCATCCGATCGGTCACCAGGAATCCCCCGACGACGTTGATCGTCCCGAACGCGATCGCGACCACGAGCAGGAAGTGCTCGAGCACGCCCCTGGCCTCGTGCATCAGCAGCAGCCCGCCGAGCACGACAATCCCGTGAATCGCGTTGGTGCCCGACATCAGCGGCGTGTGCAGCGTGTTGGGCACCTTCGAGATCACCTCGAAGCCGACGAACGCGGCAAGGACGAGGATCGCAATCTCGGTAACTAACGTCACGCTTGCCTCCTAGGGCTACTGGGCGGTGGTGGCGCCGGCCGCGGCCTTCGCGCCTTCGTTGACGATCTCCCCACCCCGGGTAATGCAGGCACCCGCGATCACCTCATCCTCGAAGTCGAGCTTGAGCTCGCCTTCGACGATCATCAGCCCCAGCAGCGACTGGATGTTGCGCGCGTACAACTGGGACGCGTGCTCGGGGAGCGTCGAAGGAACGTTCAGCGGCGCCAAGATCTTGACGTCATGGCGGATCACGGTTTCGCCCGGCTCCGAAAGCGCGCAGTTGCCGCCCGTCTCGGCCGCGAGGTCGACGATCACCGATCCCGGCTTCATCAGCTTCACGGCCTCCTCGGTAACCAGGATCGGCGCGCGCCGCCCGGGCACGGCCGCAGTCGTGATCACCACGTCGGTCTTGCCGATCGCCTCGGCCATCAGCTCCTGCTGCTTTGCCTGCTGCTCGGGCGTCAGCTCCTTGGCGTAGCCGCCGGTGCCCTCGAGGTCGCCGCCGAGATCGAACTCCAGGAACTTGGCGCCGAGCGACTCGACCTGCTCCTTGACGGCCGCGCGGACGTCGAACCCCTGAACCACCGCGCCTAGCCGCCGGGCCGTCGCGATCGCTTGCAGGCCCGCGACCCCCGCGCCGAGCACGAGCACGGTCGCCGGGCGGATCGTTCCCGCGGCGGTCATCAGCATCGGATAGAAGCGGCCAAGCTCCTGCGCGCCGATCAGCGCGCCACGGTACCCGGCGATGTTCGCCTGGCTGGAGAGCGCGTCCATCGACTGCGCACGGCTGATCCGTGGCACGGACTCCATCGCAAAACTCGTCGCGCCCGTCTCGGCGATCGCCCGAATCGTGTCTCCGGCCGACAGCGGTTGCAGGAAGCCGATCAGCACGCCGTCGGAGTGCAGCCGCTTGACCTCCTCGGCGGTCGGCGGAGCGACCTTCACGACCACGTCTGACTCGTACACGGCACCGGCGTCGTCGACCATCCTGGCGCCGGCCTGCTCGTACTGCTCGTCCGGAATCAGAGCGCCGGCACCCGCGCCGCGCTCGACGACCACGTCCAAGCCCTGGTCCTTCAGCTTGCCGACGACCTCCGGGACCAACGCCACGCGGCGTTCGCCCTGAGTCGTCTCCCTGGGGACTCCGATCTGCACCGGCGCGAGAGGCTACCGAAGCTGCCCGCCAGGGGCGTCAAGCCCCGGAGCTCAGCCCGAGGGCGCTGATCACGGCCGCCACGACCGTCAGCGGACCGGCGGCGAGCCTCCATCCGGACGGTGCCACCCGATCGACGGCGGATGCCGGTGCAACGGTCCGGCCGTGGGAGTGCAGGTGCGCCGAGGCTCGCTTTGGCGCCTTGATCGCGGACCCAGCCGCCGCGGAATCGACGCCGGCGCCGGAGTGCGCCCGATGCGGCGACGAACTCGGGGGGGTCGGGAGCGCGACCGGAGCCAGCGGCAGCGCCTTTCCGGCCAGCGCCATCAGCGCCTGCGCGGTCACCCACACGGGCGTCTGGTCGCTCCCGCGCGAGTAGCGGACGTGCCCGTCGGGGGCGATGAGTGACTGCAGATACGCAAGTGGCGACGGAGCGCCACGGCGATGAAGCGTGCCGGGGCTGACGCCGGCCGCGATCAGGCCCTGGACGGCCCACGCCGTCGACTGGGCGTTCGAGTCGTCGCCGGGCTGGGACGGGAACCCGCCGTCGCGGTTCTGCTGGGAGCGGATGAACGCGACCGCACGCTGGAGGGTCCTGGCGGGCGCCGCCCCGGCAGCGGCCAGCGCCTCCAGCGCGGCGCCGGTGTCGTCGACGTCACTCGTGGCGCCGGCGGCGGCGAAGTTGTACCCCCCATCGGTGTCCTGCTGGCGCAATAGCCACGCGCGCGTAGCGGGCGCGACGGGATGACCGGCCGCGCGCAGCGCAAGAACCGCAAACGAGGTGAGGTTGACCAGGCCGCCGACCGAGCCATTGCGGCGGATGTGCGCCAGCAGCGTCGCAACCAGGTTACGTCCGCCGAATGCTGTCGCGCGCAGTCCTGCCGCGCGCACGACGAGGATCGTCCGCTCGACAGAGCCCACATCGGAGGCAGTCGACAGCTGTGAGCCGATGTAGTCGGTCAGGCTCTGGCCACCGTTGCTGACGACCCGGGGGTTGCGTCCCTGTGCCGCAAACGCCAGCGCCGACCATCCGGCGAACAGCTCCGAGGACGGCGCTCCTCGCGCCGCGCCAAGGCCCCCGTCGCTGTTCTGGGCAGCAGCGAGATAGCTCTCCGGGCCGGCAGCCCGCGCTGGCGGGGCGGCCGCCAGCCCAGCCGCCATCAGCCCCGCGCACACCAGCCCCGCGACGACCGAGAGCGCACCGCCTCCAGCGGGCAGCCACGTGACCTGCAGCCGCCGCGCGAAGCGCTGAATCGACCGGATCAGTGCCGGGCCGAAAGCGAGCGCGAACGCGACGCAGCCGAGTGCGTGCACAGCGTCGAAGCCGATTCCCTTGGCGACGTACACGCCGAGCTGAGCGCGGCTGTGGTCGCTGTAGGTCACCCAGTCACCCAGATCCTGGATGGCGGTGAACGCAAACCCGGCAACGCCGCACACGAGCGCCAGCGGCCAGCGGCCGATTCGCCGCCCCGTCAGCACCGCGACAGCCGCGCCGATCACGCCGGTCATCCCCCAAGCCGCCATCTGCCAAGGCGTCCACGGTCCCTGGCCGAAGAAGAAGTTCGACGTCAGGCCGGCCACGGCGCCCACGACGAAGCCCGGCGCCCCGCCCAGCGCGAACCCGGCGATGAAGACGATGTCTGTCGTCGGTTTGACGTTCGGGATTGGCGCGAACGCGATCCGCCCCAGCGCCGCGAATGCGGCCAGCGTGCCGACCAGCGCCACGAGCCGAGCGTCCGGCTTGGTGCGCTCATACCAGGCAAACCCGGCCGCCAGCCCTACCGCGAGGATCGTGAACGCCGCCGCCTGCCAGGTCATGCCGGCACCTCGGCGCGTCGCAGGAGACCGATGCCCTGTTCGGGGGTCAGAGCCCCGCCGGCGCCGCCGAGGATCCTGGCGGTCTCGGTCGCGAAGTACGTCCCGCCCGAGAGGACCTCGGCGGCCGGCCCGTCGGCGATCGGCGCGCCGTCGGCGAGCAGGACGACGCGATCGGCGAACTCGGCGACGAACTCCGGGTCGTGGGTGGCGACCAGCACCGCGGCGTCGATCCCGCACAGCAGGCGGGCGAGCTCGTGCTTGTGGGTGCGGTCCATGCCGCGCGTGGGCTCGTCGAGGCACACAACCGCGGGCGGGCCGCCTGCGTCGTCGAGCACGATCGCGAGCGCGAGCCGCTGCTTCTCGCCGCCTGACAGGTCGCGCGGGTGGCGGTCTCCGAACGTGTCCAGCCCGACCGAGGCGAGCGCCGCCCGCGAGGTCTCCTCTGCCACCGTTTCGTGGACGAGGTAGTCGGTCGGGTTCTGAAGCAGCAGGGCGACCCGTCCCGCGCTGTGGATCCGCCCGCGGGTCGGTTGCATGAGCCCGGCCGCGTGGCGCAGCAGCGTCGACTTCCCGGCGCCGTTTCGGCCCATCAGCGCGACGCGCTCCCGTGCGCCGATCGAGAGCGAGGCGCTGCGCAGGATCGTGGGGCCGCGCGCGATCTCGTGCCAGACGCGGTCAAGTCGCAGGGCGGCGTCGCGCGAACGCCCCGGTCGCGACGGAGCGACGGCCCGCCCGCGATCAATCCGCCCGTCGCGATCGCCCGAAGCGTCGCAAACCTCGTATCCATCCGCGCGCAACGCCGCTCGCGCGGCCTTGACGCCCGCGGCCGGGCTCAGCCCGAGCCCTTGCAGCAACCGTGCGCCGGGGGTCGCGAGTGCGGGCAACGCCTCGCACGCCCAGGCCAGGAACTCCCGCGGCGGCGCATCGCACACGATCCTTCCCTCGTCCATCGCGATCACGCGGTCGGCGATCGACAGACAGCGCTCCAGGCGGTGCTCGCAGATCACGACAGACGCCTCGGAGTCCTCGTTGATGCGACGCAGCAACGCGATCAACTCGTCGCCCGCGACGGGATCGAGTTGGGAGGTCGGCTCGTCCAGCACGATCAGCGACGGCCGGCCGGCGAGCGCGGCGGCGAGCGCCACGCGCTGCAACTCCCCGCCCGACAGGTGCGAGGTCGGCCGCTCGAGCAGATGCGCGATCCCCAGTGCGAGCGCTGCCTCCTCGACGCCGCGTGCGACCGCCGGTGCCGAGTCCCCGCGGTTCTCCAGCGGAAATGCCAGCTCGGCGCGCACGCCGTTCATCACGACCTGCGTCTCGGGGTCCTGGAATAGCGTGCCGACGGCGGCCGCGAGCTCGGCCGGCGTCCGCGTGCGCGTGTCCATCCCGGCAACCGACACGGTCCCGGCCAG
Organism: Solirubrobacteraceae bacterium; assembly: GCA_036000295.1. Taxonomy (GTDB): domain Bacteria; phylum Actinomycetota; class Thermoleophilia; order Solirubrobacterales; family Solirubrobacteraceae; genus Palsa-465. The sequence continues at coordinate 5,312 of DASYFZ010000106.1, read as the reverse complement.
CTTGCCGCCGTGGAAGTGGGGCACCAGCCCGCTGGCGGTTCGCAACAGCGTCGACTTGCCCGATCCGGACAGGCCCGCCAGCACGACGAGCTCGCCGGCCGCGATCGTCAGCGACACCCCGTCGAGCGCCGGCCGCTGCGCGTCGGGATACCAATAGGAGACCCGGTCGAGCTCGAGCACGGCGGTCATCGCTGCACCCCGCGGCGGTCCGCGAACGGCAGCAAAGCGCAGACCACGAGGCCGGCAGCGATCGCGACGGTGCCGACCCCCACCGGCGCGTGCAGCGACGGGTAGGCCGAGAACTGCGCGAGATCGAACACCCGTGCCCCGATCGACAGCACGAGCACGGCCGCGGCCGACGCGGCGAAGGCGATGTCGTGCCGCGACCACGGCCGGTGGGCTCGCGGCGGACGGCCCGGGCGTCCGTACCCGCGGACCTCCAGCGCTGCGGCGACGTCGAGCGCCCGGTCCAGCACCCCGGCGGTCGCCGCCCGCATCAGCGCCAGGCGCGACGGTGGCCGGCCCGGGCGGCAGCGCTGCGCGTCCGTCAGCCGCCGAGCGTCGCGGATGAGCACCGGAACCATCCGTGTCGCCAGCGTCGCCGTCAGCGCCGAGCGAAACGAGACGCGCCTGAACAGTTTCAACACCTCGTCTGGATCGACGGCCGCGGTATAGAGCGCACCGCACATGATCAGCGCCACAGCCCGCAGCCCCAGGATCAATCCGTAGACCGTCGCCTCCAGCGTCACGTCGGTGTGCCCGAGCACCGGCAGCTCGCCGAGGCGCACGATCACGGTCAGGCCGTCGCGCGTGACGAGCGCGTTGATCACCGCGATCACGATCGCCAGCGTCACCGCCAGCGGCGCCGCGCGCCGCATCTCCCGGCCAAGGCCGGCCGCGATCCCGGCGCCGACGATCGCCACCACCACCGCTCCCAGCGCGACAGGGCTCGACAGCAGCAGCGCGGCGCACGCAAGCGCCACGCAATAGGCACATCCGGCGCCTGCCCGGGCTGCGTGCAGAGGGCTGGCGCGCCGCCTGTAGCTCACTGCGCTCCTTGCAGCGGCACCGGAAGGTCGGTCTGGCCCTGCACGGCCAAGGCAAAGTGGTCTGCCAGGCGTTTTGCCGTGAGGGCGTCGGCGGCCGCCGACACGCCGGTCGCGTCGGCGCCGGTGACGAGCCAGGCCGGCGACGAGGACCCCTGCGCCGTGGCCGCGACCAGCCCCGCGCCCGCCCCCAGGGTGCGGACGGGCTGGCCGTGAGGATCGAGCAGCTGCAGGGAGTTGCCCGCGCCGTTGAACCGCGCGTAGACGCCGCTGGCGGACGGCCCGTGGGCGATCAGGATGCCCGCGAACGTTCCCTGCAGGTCTCTCCACGTGCCGACCAGCACCGCGAGCGAGTCGGTCCCCGATCCCGTCCCGAGCAGCTGTGTGGCGGCCGGCACGCCGGCGGCCTTTAGCTCCGCGGCGACCGCCTTGCACGCGTCGGGAACGTCGGGCGCGCACTCGAGCGTGGTCGGCAGCCGGCGCCCCTTGGACCCATGCACGAACGGCTCGGGAAACGACCCCACGACGGCGGGTACGTCGTCCGTGGCGGTCCAGTCGTGCAGGTCCCACCAGATCCGGTCGCCGCGGTGCACCGCCGTGCTCGCCGCCCCGACCTTGGCCTCGATCCCGTTGACGTAGTAGAACCAGTCACGCCGCGAGGCCGTTCCTGAGATCCCGTCGATCGACTGGACGAAGCCGCCGCCGAAGCGCGTCGTCACCTTGAACGAGCGCTGCAGCATCCGCATCACCGTCTCGGAGCCGGGAAGTTGTTTGCGCGTGATCGAGCCGACGGGCTGGCTGCCGAATGCGCTTGTCACCGTCAGGCTGACGTCCGACGTGCCCTTGCCCGCCCCCAGGCCACACCCGCCGGTGATCGCGGCCGTGACAACGACCGCGATCACCACCAACGGGATGTGCTTGTTGCCCCGCAACGCGTCCTATCCGGTCACACGCACGCGCACTGCAGCGGCGCGGACGAACCCGGTGGCGGCAGCGCCCAGCCTGAGCGTCCCGGCGTTCCCCGCCACGACGTGCGCGACGCCGCGGCTGTTGGTGACGACGCCCTGGCCGGCGCCCGCGAGGGTCACGTGCGCCGCCGGCTGGCTCTTGCCCTTGTCGCTGTACGAGACGACCTTGACCGTGAACGACTTGCCCGCGACGGCCCGCTTGGGAGCTTGGATCGCGAGCGGGTGCTCGTGGTGGGCGACCGAGTCGACCGCGAACAGCAGTTGGTCGCCCCGGTGCAGCTTCAGCCCGCACGCACCACTTGTCGCATACCGATTGTTGATCCAGATGCCCCAATAGAACTTCGGGCTCGTCTCGGTGTCGCCGAGGATCTTCGAGATCAGGAAGTCGTTGAAGCTGGTCGACCAGGACCCCGCCCAGCGGTGCTTGGTGGCGACGTCGAGTGCGCCGGCGCCACTATTGGCCGAACACGCCCCGGAGGGGGCGCCGTTGCGGGTGATGAACCCGCCGTGGGTGTGAATGCTCTTCGCCTGCAGCAGCGTCCGGGTCTTTCCCTCCACCCGGACCGTCACCGGTGTGCCTGCTGCGAGCGCTGCGGGAGACGCAACTGCGAGTGCGAGCGTCGCCCCGCCCAGAGCGAGGATTGTCTTCTTATGCATTAGGGCCACCCCTTTCCACGAGGGCGTATCTGCGTTGCGCCGGTTGCTGGTCTCCTGGCTTACGGGCCTACCATCCGCGCCTTCCCGGAGACTCGGCGTCCCCAGTGGCGTCTAGGCGGATGGCGTCCCCGATCACAGTGGCGGGTCCGCGCCGGATGCTCGCCGGCTTCCCATCACAACCGACCTTGACCGGCGGGATCCTATCGCCGCGGCCCGGCGACGTCGTGGCGGCGCTTAGACTCAAGCTGGCGATGACGATCAACCTCACCCGCATCTACACGCGCCTCGGCGACGGCGGCGAGACCCATCTGGGCGACATGAGCCGGGTTCCCAAGACGGATCCGCGGATCGAGGCCTACGGGACGATCGACGAGCTCGGCGCGGTCCTCGGGGTAGCCCTCACGATCGAGCAGCTGCCCGACGGATTCGGTGAATGGCTGCGCCACATCCAGAACGACCTGTTCGATCTCGGCGCGGACATCGCGGTCCCGGAGAACGATTCGCGCGAGCGCCTGCGCGTGCTGGCCGAGCAGACCGAGTGGCTCGAGGCGCGCTGCGACGAGGTCAACGCGACATTGGCGCCGCTGAAGTCGTTCGTGCTCTCAGGGGGCACGCCGGCGGCGGCGCAGCTGCACGTATGCCGGACGGTCTGCCGGCGCGCGGAGCGCAGGGCGATCGCCTGCGGCGACGAGATCAACGCCGAGGTGGTCCGCTACCTGAACCGCCTCTCCGATCTGCTGTTCATCCTCGCGCGCGCGGCCAACGGCGGCGAGGAGCCGCTGTGGGAGCCGGGCCGATACAGGCCCGCCGAGTCCTAACGGCGCACGGCGAGCATCACGCCCGTCGCGAGGGCAAGCGCGACCAGCGCGATCGCCGCCGCGCCGATTACGAACACCTCATGCGAGCGCGCGAACGACACAACTGCGTGCGGACGCGCCACGGCCACCAGCAGCGCGAGCCCTCCGGCACCAATCACCGCCGCCGCCGATGGACCCAGAGCGCGCCATGTAGGGGTCTGTGAGACGGATGCCACCGCCGGCTGGCGCTGGGGAACAGCGAGCAGCGCCGCCACCGCCAACAGTGTCCAGGTGGTGGCCACGAGAAACCCTCCCAGCACGTCGCTCGGGTAGTGCCAGGCAAGCGCCAGAAACGAGTAGCAGACGGCCACCGCAAAAGCAGCTCCTAACGCCGCCACCAGGGGCCTCAGGCGCGCCGGGGCCGCCAACACTGCGCAAAGCGCGAACGACATCGCCGCGGTGGCGTGTCCGCTGGGCCAGGATGCGGCCTTAAGCGGGGTGATCCCGTGGAGAAGCCAAGTCGGCCGCGGTTGCGCGAGCAGCGGCTTGAGCAGGTGTGTCGTCAGGTTCGCCCCAAGCAGGATCACCCCGATCGCAAGCGCAACCCGGGGGCGCCCCCGCAGCACGGCCACGAGCATCGGTATCCACGCGAAGTACAGATATGGCTCAGGGCTGCACAGGTTCGCGATGAAGTTCGCCACCGGCTCGATCCCGTTGCGATGGCCGACGTCGGAGAACCCCTGCAAGATCGACTGATCGGCACGCTCCACCGGGCCTACGTGGAACGCAGCGATCCACGTCACAAACAGCAAGCCGACTGCGACCGCTGCGGCCATAAGCGCAGACTTCGAACTGAGGCGCGCGTGCACGGGCTGAGGTTAGCCCACGCTCTGTGGCCCGCTTAAACGCTGTCAGCCGTTACGCGTAATACGGATCTCGGGCGACAGCCCGGTCCGGCGCACATGCGAGTAGTGCTCGATGTGCTCGGGGGACGCCACCTCGACGCTCAGGTCGCCCGCGAGCTGGAACCGCGCCGCCTCGTAGAGCAGCTCCTGATAGCTCGGGCTGCTGGATGTCCGGCCTTCGATGTCGACGTCGTGCGAGCCGCAGCGGATCGTCCACAACTGTCCCCGGCCGAGCTTCTCCGGGGTGAGCTTGATCTGCATGGTCTCGGTCTCGCCCTCCTCCTCGCCGACGATGCGCAGACGCGCATCCGCGGCGCTGAGGGCACGCGACAGCCGTTCGAAGTTGCGCCCGTAAGGCGCCGGGACGATCGCGACGGGACCGCTCGAGTCAGTGCTTCCGCGCACCGCCTCGGCGATCGCGCCGACCAGGACGAAATCGATCCGGTTTGCCCGCAACCACTGCAGGACCGCGATCGACGGCTGGTCGAGGTGCTCGAAGCCCTTGCGGGTGGTCGCTGGCCTGCTGTCATCGATGCGGGGCGGACGGTGTCTCAGAAGCATGTTGCGCGTTTCGCCCCCGGACGGCGGAGTCCTTCCTTTGTGGCCCGTTCGTCGCCGGTCGGTGGCCGTTTCCCGGATCGAACTCGACGACCACACGACACGGACGGTGGGCCAGCAGGTAGCTCGCGGTTGGGCCGAGCGCCTGCTCGGACGGCGGCGCGTGGGCTGTGGCGAGATAGATGATCTCCGCGTTCGTCCGTTGCGCCTCCTCGACCAGGGCGTGCCCAGGGTTACGGGCGCGGATCAGCCGCGTCTGCACCTTCAGTCCCGCCTTGCGCCCGGCGACCTTGGCACTTTCGAGCACGCTGCGGCCGAGCTGCTCCTCCTCCTCGAGGCCGGCGTCGAGCGAAAGCTGGTTGGGGACGCGGAGCACGTAAA
>DASYFZ010000085.1:0-13972 GCA_036000295.1 Solirubrobacteraceae bacterium | reverse complement strand
CCCTTGTCCGCCAGCACCTCGGCGACCCTTTCCGCTGGCACGTGCGGGCGAAAGGTCTTCGGGCCGGGCTCCGCGACATCCCACACCGGGCGGTCTGAGGCGACATCCAGCGCGCTCGACGGTGCTCGTCCGAGCAGCGTGCGGTCGTCGCTGATGATCAGCGCGAACGGATACGGTGAACGCTCGATCGACTCGCGTACGTCGGCTATGCGATCGGTGGGACGGCACAGCGCGGCGTCGTCGCGCATCACGCGTCCGACGATCGGCGCATCGGGCCTTTCGCCTTCGACGGGCAGGCCGTTCGCCAGCCAGTCAACCTTGCCTGGCACGTAGTCGTAGACCTCGGTGAACCCGAGCGTTTCGAGCCGGCACGCGGCTCGTGGGCTGAGGTCTCAGAGTGAGTCCCAGCAGTACACGACCACCGGCCGAGTGCGATCGAGCACGGCGGCATGACCCTCGTCGAGCTCGCGCAACGGCACGTTGACCGCGCCGGGAAGGTGCGCCGGGGCATAGTCGTCGGCGGGCAGAACCTCTACGACCTGCGCTCCGCGTTCGACCAGCTGCTGCAGTTGTTCCAGCCAGATCGGGGTGGCCACGGTCTACTTCTTCCCGCCCCGCCCGAACCGCGACATCAGGCGGCTCAGTCTGCTCCGGACCTCCTGGCTCGCGTCACCGGCAATCTTGCCGACCGTGTCTTCGGTCTTGATGATCCCCAGCTCCTCGTCGGTTGCGCGCGCGGGGCCGCCTCGGGCGACTGTCTCGGCGGCCTTCGCCCGGTAGCCCGCGCGGCGGCCCTTGGTGGCGTCGATCTGCGCCTGCAGGCGTGCGACGTGGTCGTCGGGATCAGGCTGGGCAGGAGTTGCGTCGGCGTCGTCGGTCATGAGGAGCATTCCAGCACGTCGCGCTACTACCTCATGTCGGCGCACCGGCCTCATGAGGTAGGCGACGGCCAATTTGAGGTAGCGGTGAGCCCCGAAGACTGGTGTTCGGAGCCGCCGATATAGCGAGGATTAACAGGTAAGACGACGGCAACACCCCGTCCCCCAGGCCATTCTCACCCGATCGGGATGATGTTGCGACCGACGCCCTGCATCAGGGTGAGCGATCACGACCGGTCAGGCTCAGGCGAACGGAAACTCACCGGTGATCCGGAGGATTGCTGCGATCGCCGCGGTCGCCGTCGCGGTCGTCGCCGTCGTCCTGATCCTCCTCGGTAGCGGCAGCAGCTATCAGGTCCGGGCGGTCTTCATCAACGCCAGCCAGATCGTCACCGGCGATCAGGTGCAGGTCGCCGGCAACCCGATCGGCAGCGTTTCGGACATCGAACTGACGCCGAACGGACAGGCGCAGCTGACGCTGAAGATCACCAACTCGGCGTTCATGCCATTGAACGAGGGCACCGAGGCCACGGTGCGCCAGACCTCCCTCTCGGGCGTCGCCAATCGTTATGTAGACCTGCGCCTCGGCCCCGCGACGTCGCCGTCGATCCCGGACAACGGGGTCATCTCCACGAATAACACGACGAGCGCCGTCGACCTCGATCAGCTGTTCAACACGCTCAACGCGCCCACGTTGAAGGGTCTTCAGGACGTGATCCAGGGGTCGGCCTCGCAATACGCCGGTCGCGGCAAGCTCGCGCAGGCCGGTTGGGCGTACCTGAACCCGGCGATCGCCTCGAGCGCTGCGTTGTTCGCAGAGATCGATCGCGACACAAGCAACTTCACTGACTTCGTCGTCAAGTCGGGGAAGCTCGTCACGACGCTGTCGCAGCGCAGCAGCGCGCTGAGCGGGTTGGTCTCGAACCTCGCGACGACGACCGAGGCGCTCGCGTCGCAGCGGACCGCATTGGCCCAGTCGATCCAGCGACTGCCGGGATTCATGCGGCTCGCGAACCGCACGTTCGCAAACGTCCGCAACGCGCTCGACGTCCTGACGCCGCTGGTCAACGCGACCAAGCCGGTCGCGCCCAAGCTCCAACAGCTGCTGACACAGCTGGAGCCCCTCGCCATAGACGCGGTGCCGACGGTCCACGACCTCGCGCAGGTGATCAGCCGTCCCGGCCCCAACAACGACGCGATCGACCTGACCAAGCTCGGCGAGCCGCTCGCCGCCGCGACCGTCCGCGACGTCAAGGCCAACGGGAAGACGCGCCCGGGCGCGTTCCCGCAGACGGTGACGGCGCTGAACGACTTCATCCCCGAGCTGGCCACGGCGCGCCCGTACGCGGTCGATCTGACCGGCTGGTTTGAGGGTTTCTCCCACCCCGGGACGATCGACGCCAACGGCGGCGCGAGCCGCGTGGCGGCGACGCTGGGCGTGCTGTCGGCCACCGACAGCACTCTGCTCGGTGCGCTGCCGCTGGCGCAGCAGATCTCCGACGTGGTCCGGGTGCTCACGGGACCCGGAGGCGGGCTGACGGCGTTCCAGGGCGACCGCTGCCCCGGGTCGATCGAGCGCGGCGCGCTGTTCTTCCCCGAGAGCGGGTTCCCGTGTAATCCGAGCCAGGTGCCGACGGGCCGATGAGGCGCCTGGCCCTCGGACTGGCAGTGCTGCTCGCGGCCGCCACAGTCGCGGTCGTCGCTGCCGGATCAGGCCAGGCATCCGATGCGACCGGCACCTACAAGATCGAGCTCGACAACGCCTTCGGACTGGTGACAGGCGCCGACTTCAAGGTCTCGGGAGTGCGGGCCGGGACGATCACGTCGATCAAGCTCGACCAGAACTTGCTGCTCGCGATCGTCACGGTCAACGTCACGCAGAGCGGGTTCGGCGCGTTTCACGCCGATGCGTTCTGCCAGTCGCGACCGCAGTCGCTGATCGGCGAGTACTTCATCGACTGCCAGCCCGGCCGGCGCGGCCCGGTCCTAGCACCCGGTAGCACGATCCCGGTCACCCACACGCAGTCGACGATCCCCGCCGACCTGCTCCTGAACGTGCTCAGGCTCCCCTACCGGCAGCGGATGGCGCTGATCATCAACGAGCTCGGCGCGGCCGCGGCGGGTCGCTCCGGAGACATCGAGGCGGCTCTGCGACGGGCGGTGCCGGCGATCACGCAGACCGACAACCTGCTCCACCTGCTCGCCAACGACTCGCGCACGTTGCAGCGGTTGACCGTAAGCGCCGACACCCTGACCACCGCGCTTGCGAACAACGGCCGTCAGGTGCAGCGGTTCATCGTCGAGGCCAACAACACGGCCACGGTCGCGGCGGGCCAGCACGCGAACCTCCAAGCGTCGCTGCGGCTGCTCCCCGGATTCCTGGCGCAGCTACAGCCCGCGATGAAGCAACTCGGTGCCGCTGCAAAAGCCAATACCCCCGTGGCGGCCAACCTCAACTCCGCCGCATCCCAGCTGCACCGTCTGTTCGCCGACCTGCCGGCGTTCTCACAGTCGGCCGTTCCGGCGATCAAGTCGCTCGGCAAGGCCTCGGTCACCGGCAAGGCGGCTGTGCAGGCCGCCGGTCCGACGGTCAGTGCCCTCAATCAGTTCGCCAAGCCCACACCCGAGCTGTCGCAGAACCTCGCGATTTTGCTCCACGACCTCGACGACCGCAGCCGCGCGGTCGAGCCCGATTCGCGCAGCCCGGGCGGCAAGGGCTACACCGGCCTGGAGGCACTGCTCCAGTACGTGTTCAACCAGACACTCGCGATCAACACGTTCGGGCCGTTCGGACACCTGCTCGCGGTCGACTCGTTCGTTGACCCCAAGTGCTCCCCGTACGCGACGCCGGCGACGATCGCGCTGAGCCTCAAGCAGTTCGGGTCGAGCTACCGCCAGTGCTACGCCTGGCTCGGGCCCAACCAGCCGGGCGTAAACGAGACCGATCCGTCCAACCCCAAGGCCTGCGTCCCCGACCCCGGCGGCGCGCCCCCGGGCCAGAAGGGCCCGAAGACCACCGCGTGCAAGCTGACTGCGCCGGCCTCCGCCGCCAACGCGACGCCCACCGCGCCGGCCGAGAGATCGGTCCCCGCCACGAGCACAGCCGGCGCGGCGCCGACCAGCGAGCAAAGCCAAACGGCGGCGCCTCCGGGCGACGCCCCCACCAAGCAACTCCTCAGCTACCTCCTGAACCCGTGAGCGCTCGATGAGACGCAACACCCGCTCAGCCTTCGCCAACCCGATCCTGATCGGGGCGGTGACCGTGCTGGTGCTGCTGATCGCGGTATTCCTGGCGTACACCGCCAACCGTGGCCTGCCGTTCGTGCCGACCAGGGAGCTCAAGGTCGACATCGCCAGCGGCGCAGACCTCACGGTCGGCAGCGACGTGCGTGAAGGCGGCTTCCGCATCGGCCTGGTCTCGGACATGGAGCCGGTTCTGCTGCCCAACGGCCGGACCGTCGCGCAGCTGACATTGCACCTCACGCCCGCCCACGGCCAGGTCCCGGTGAACTCGACGGCCTCGATCCGCCCCTCATCCGTGCTCGGCTTCAAGTACGTCGACCTCCACAAGGGCACCTCACAACAGGTGATCGCCGACGGCGGAACGCTGCCGATCACCCAGACGCAGGTGCCGGTGCAGTTCGACGACATCTTCCAGTCGTTCAACGCCCCCACGCGCCGCGCCATCCAGGAGAACCTGGTCGGGTTCGGCAACGCGCTGGCCGGCCGCGGCTCGGCCCTGAACGACACCCTGGCGAGCCTGCCGGCGCTGCTCGGCCACCTCGAGCCGGTCGCGCGAACACTCGCTGATCCGCGCACAGGCCTGACCACGCTGATCGACTCACTGGACCGGTTCACCGGGACGCTGGCGCCGGTTGCGCAAACCACCGCGCGGCTGTTCACCGACATGGCGACGACGTTTGAGGCGGTGTCCAGAGACCCCAACGCGCTGGCGTCCTCGATCCAACAGGCACCCCCCACGCTTGCCGTCGGCACCGAGTCGCTGCGCATACAGCAGCCGTTCCTCGCAAACGTGGCGACGCTCGGGCAGCACCTCGCGCCCGCGACCGCGCAGCTCGAGGCCGCGCTGCCAGTCCTTAACCCGGCGATCGAGGCCGGTACCAAGACGCTCAAGCGCAGCCCGATCCTGAACGCCAACCTCGAGCAGTTGCTGAACAGCCTGAAGCAGCTGGCGCTGGCACCGGCCACCAACCAGGCCCTCAATGGCCTGACCCAGACGGTCGGAACGTTGAACCCGATGGTCCGCTACCTCGGGCCGTTCCAGACCGTGTGCGACGACTGGAACTACTGGTGGACGTACGTCGCCGAGCACCTGTCGGCACAGACCCAGTTCGGGTTCGCCCAGCGCGCGATGATCAACCTCGCCTCACCGTCGGATGGCAGCGTCGGCGAGCAGGGCGCGACGACGCCGGTCAACGGCACCTCGGGCAGCGATTCCCCACCGCTCACCGTGTTCGGCGGAAAGCAGTTCCTGCACGCCCAGTCCTACGGCGCCGCGATCGACAACCAGGGCAACGCCGACTGCGAGACGGGCCAGCGTGGCTACCCGAAGAAGCTCAATCAGTTCGACCCCCAGCACCGCAACCTGGCGCTCGACCCGCATACCCCCGGAAATCAGGGCCCGACGTTCCACGGCCGCACGCGAGTCCCGAAGGGTGAGACGTTCAGCCGCAATCCGACGACCGGGCCTCAGCTCCCGACCAAGCCATGAAACGCCGCCGCCGACGCAGAGGCCTCAGCACGTTCGCCGCCGGCGTGATCGGGATCGTCGTGATCCTCGTGATCACCTACCTCGTGTTCACGAAGTTCGCCAACCCGTTCGCCAACCAGTTCACGGTTCACGCCACGTTCTCCAGCGCGAACGGCCTACGTCCGGCCTCGCTGGTCCGGATCGCCGGCGTCGACGTCGGCAAGGTGCAGAGCATCAACGCCGCTCCCGGCTGCCAGCTCGCGGCGCAGACGCCCGCACGATGCAGCGCCGCCGAGGTGACGATCGCGTTCGACAAGCAGGGGCTCCCGCTGCACAAGAATGCGACGTTCGCGATCCGTCCGCGCACGTTCCTGGAGGGCAACTTCTTCGTCGACGTGAGCCCGGGCACGCCATCGGCGCCGAGCGCCCCCGACGGTTACACGTTCCCCGTTCAGCAGGGCGTTGCGCCAGTCCAGCTCGACCAGGTGCTGACGTCGCTGCAGGCCGACACGCGCGCCAACCTGCAGACCCTCCTTCAGCAGTACGGGACAGCCGTCAAGCAGGGCGGCCCTGGCTACAACGCCTCGATTCCGTACTGGCGGCCGGCCTACAAGAACTCGTCGATCGTCGCCCACAACGCGCTCGGAATCCAGCCGCACGACCTGTCGAGATGGATCGCGGCTCAGGGAACGGTTGCCGGCGCGCTGGTCGCCCACCCGAGCAACCTCCAGAGCCTCGTCACCGACTTCAATACGACCGCGAACGCGTTCGCCCGCGAGAACGTGGCGCTCGCGAACGCCGTGGCGGAGCTGCCGAACACGCTCAGGACCGCGGTTCCGGCGCTGAACGCCGTCAACGCCGCGCTGCCGCCCGTGGAAACGCTCGCCAAGGCGCTCATCCCGGGGGTCGTCTCCGCTGGTCCCGCAATCGACGCGAGCCTGCCGTTCATAACCCAGCTGAGGCTGCTCGTACAGCCATCGGAGCTGGGCGGGCTGGCATCCGATCTCGCAGCCACGATCCCGGCGCTCGCCGACCTGACCGCGGAGTCGATCCCGCTGATGCGAAACGGCGTGCGGCCCGCGTCGAGCTGCCTGGCGAACGTCGTCTACCCGTGGTCGCAGCTGACGCTGAACGACCCGAACTTCAACGCCTCCAACGGGTTCCCGCCGCGCAAGGTTTACGTCGAAGCAGTCGACTACCTACCGGGTCTCGCCGGCGAGTCGCGCACGTTCGACGCCAACGGCGCCTACATCCGCGTACTGCTCACGGCCGGCTCGCTGACCTACTCGCTGTCGCCCGGATCCTACGGCCAGGCGGTTGCGCCGCTGATCGCCACCCAGCCGACGCTCCCTCCCGGCGGCCGCCGTCCGCCGCTTCAGCCAAACGTCGCCTGCGAGACCCAGCCGCCGATCAGCGACCTCTCCTCCCCCACCGGCCCGACCCTGGTCCCGGTGAAGTAACCGATGAAGCTCGCGATCAAAAAGCACTGGGGCGACGCCGTGGCGATCCTCGCGCTCGTGGTACTGGCGGTCGTGGTCGCCGGCTACATCCTCCACAAGGAGCGCTTCCACTTCCCGCTCATCCAATCGACGCCTGTTGAGATCAACGCGGAGTTCTCCACCGCGCAAGCGGTAATGCCGGGCCAGGGACAGTCAGTTCGCGTCTCGGGCGTTCAGATCGGCGAGATCGGCGGCGTCCGCCTGCAGGACGGTCGCGCGATCGTGCAGATGCAGATCAGCGACACCTACAAGCACCTGATCCACACCGACGCGACCGCGCTCCTGCGTCCGCGGACGGGACTGAAGGACATGTTCGTCGAGGTCTACCCGGGATCCAAGACCGCTCCGGTCGCGTCCCCGGGCTTCACGATTCCCGTCTCCAACACGTCTCCCGACGTCAACCTCGACGAGGTTCTGTCATCGCTCGACGCCGACACCCGCGCGTATCTCACGCTGCTGGTCAACGGCGCCGGGCGCGGGCTGCAGGGCAACGGCGGCAACGAGCTGGCGCAGGTGCTCGAGCGGTTTGAGCCGACGCACCGGGACCTCGCGCGCGTCAGCACCGCGATCGCGCTCCGGGCGACGCACCTCCGGCGCCTGATCAACTCATTGCAACGCCTGAACACCGCGGTGGCGGCCAAGCAGGGGCAGGTGACGCAGCTGGTCGACTCGAGCGCGACCGTCTTCAGGGCGTTCGCGTCCGAAGACCGCAATGTCAGCACGGCGATCGCGCAGCTGCCCGGCACGCTTCGCCAAACGACGGCGACGCTTGGCCAGGTTCAGACGTTCGCCACGCAGCTGGGCCCGGCCGCTACCAACCTGCTGCCGGCGGCGCGCGCGCTGCCGAGCGCCAACGCGGCGCTGACCGAGCTCTCCGAGCCGTCGGCGCCGATCGTACGGACGCAGATCCGTCCGTTCGTGATTGCGGCGGGGCCGGTTGTGCAGGACCTCCGCCCGGCCTCGATCAACCTCGCGAAGGCGACGCCGAACCTCCAGAACACGTTCGGCGTGCTCAACCACTTCGTGAACATGCTCGGATACTCGCCCGGGGGCGTGCAGCACGGCTATCTCTGGTGGCTCGCATGGCTGGGCCACAACACGCGCACGCTGTTCTCCGTCCAGGACGCCAACGGCCCGTACCGGCCGCTGTTCATCCAGTTCAGCTGCTCGCAGATATCGATGCTGACGGGCGCGACGTCGCCGTTTGCCCTCGTCGGGTCGCTGCTGAACCTGGCGCCGCTGCGCAGCGCCTGCCCTGGGCTGACGCCCCTGAGCGCACACATCCCGACGAGACAGAGCTGATGCAGACCAGCGCCCCGTCCCCCATGAAGATCGGCACGATGGTGCTGTTCACACTCTCCTGCATCGGGCTGCTGCTGTTCCTGTGGCTGTCGTTCGGTGGCGCGATCCCGTTCAAGCCCCAGGGGTACCGGTTCCGGGCATCGTTCACCAGCGCCCAACAGCTCGCGACGCAGGCCGACGTGCGCATCGCCGGCGTGTCCGTCGGCAAAGTGGTCGGCAAGGCGCTCGATCCGCAGGGCAACCGGACGATCGCGACGATCGAGCTCAACAACAAGTACGCGCCCATCCACGTCGACGCGCGGGCCATCCTGCGCGAGAAGACGATCCTCGGCGAGACCTACGTCGAGCTGACGCCGGGGTCGCAGGCCGCGCCGGTGCTGCCTGACGACGCATTGCTCGCCCGCACGAACGTCGAGCCCGCGGTTCAGCTCGACGAGATCTTCGACGCGTTTGACCCGGTCACCAGACGCGCATTCCAGGTCTGGCAGCAGCAACTCGCTGTGGCTGTCGCCGGCAACGGACAGAACCTCTCAAACGCGCTCGGCAACCTGCCCGAGTTCGCCGCCGACTCGACCGACGTGCTGCGGGTGCTCGACATCGAACACCGCTCGCTCGTGGGCCTCGTCCGCGGCGGAGGCACCGTGTTCTCGGCGCTGACGCAGAGCCGAACGTCGTTGCGCAACCTCGTCACGAGCGCCGGCGCGACGTTCGCGACGACCGCGGCCAACAACAACGCGCTCGCGGACACGATCCGGACGCTCCCCTCGTTCGAGGTGCAGACGAGGGCCACGCTCGCACGCCTGCAGACGTTCGCGCAGAACACGAACCCGCTCGTACTCGAGCTGATACCGGTCGCCGAGCAGCTGGGACCAACCCTTACGGCCGTCAAGCAGCTGTCTCCCGACCTCGAGCGGCTGTTCGTCAACCTCGACCCGTTGATCACAGCGTCGGAGACGGGCTTCCCGGCGTTCAGCGACGTCCTGACCGGCGCCCAGCCGCTGCTCGGCGCGCTCGCTCCGTTCCTCGGGCAGCTCAATCCGATCCTCAGCTGGCTTTCGCTTCACCAGCAGCTGATCTCGGACTTCATCTCGGTCGGCGCGGTCGGACTGGCCGCCAAGACGACCGCGTACGGCGGCGCCGGGCTCAAATGCGGTGGCACGCCATGCGGCCACTATCTGCGTCAGTTCTCGCCGATCGGCCCGCAGACCTCTGGTCTCGCCGTATCACGCGATCCCAACAGCCGGGGCAACACCTACCCCCCGTCGCTGTGGCTTGCAAATCCACTGAGCTTCACCGCCGGCGGGAAATACCCGGGCAGCTTTGCGTTGCCGTCCTGGGATTGCAGCAGCACCGGCGCGCCGGGCAACGGGTCGCGGCCTGCAGACGCCGCCAACCAGGCGTGCTGGGTGGCGCCGACGCTGCCGGGCGCCAAGCCGGGCCAGATACCGCACCTGCTCGCCGCACACTTCTCGAGCCGCTAGCGCTCGCGGCCTTTGCCGAGGACGGGTTCGCCTAACCTGGCGCCCATGCCGGTGCTCGTGCCCCAGGCCACCGACTTTCCGGGCTGGTATCAGGACGTCATCGCCAAAGCGGAGCTCGCCGAGACCGGCCCGGTCCGCGGCACGATGGTCATCCGCCCCTGGGGTTACGCGATCTGGGAGCACATCCAGGCGCAGATGGACGACCGAATCAAGGCGGCCGGCGCCCAGAACGTCTACTTCCCCCTGCTGATCCCCGAAGGACATCTGCGGCGCGAGGCCGAGCACGTCGAGGGCTTCAGCCCTGAGCTGGCGGTCGTCACCAAGGTCGGGGGCCGCGACCTCCAGGAGCCGTTGATCATCCGCCCGACGAGCGAAACGGTGTTCGGCGAGTACCTCGCCCGCTGGATCCAGAGCTACCGCGACCTGCCCCTGCGCCTGAACCAGTGGGCCAATGTCGTGCGCTGGGAACTGCGCCCACGTCTGTTCCTGCGCACGAGCGAGTTCCTTTGGCAGGAAGGCCACACCGCCCACACGAGCGAGAGCGACGCCGCCGCCTACGCGCGTCAGATCCACTCCGACGTGTATCGGTCAGTGCTCGAGGAAGTCCTCGCGATCCCGGTGCTGACTGGCCTGAAGACGGCTGCCGAGCGATTCGCCGGCGCCACGTCGACGTTGACCTGCGAGGGCATGATGCGCGATGGCAAGGCGCTGCAGCTGGCCACCAGCCACGAGCTCGGCCAGAACTTCGCGCGGGCCTTCGACATCACCTACACCGACGAGGACGGCTCGCTGCAGGTGTGTTGGACGACGTCCTGGGGGAGCTCGACGCGGATGGTCGGGGGCGTGATCATGACCCACGGCGACGATGCGGGCCTGAGGCTGCCACCAAAGGTCGCGCCGGTTCAGGTGATCATCGTGATCGTCAAGCACGATCCCGACGTGAGCGCTGCGGCCGAGAAGCTCGAGCGGGAGCTCGAGGAAACGGGTGTGCGTGTCCGGATCGACGACCGCACCGACATGGGCCTTGGCAGACGCCTGACCGACTGGGAGCTCAAGGGCGTCCCGGTCCGCGTTGAGATCGGACCCCGCGAGCTGGCACAGGGGACGGTCAGCATCGCGCGGCGCGACGGCTCCGACCGCGAGAGCGTGAAAATCGCTGATGCGGCGATGGCGGCGAACGAAGGCGTCCAGCGCGTCCACGATGCGCTGTTCGCCCAGGCAGCGGCGGCGCTCGAGTCCGGGACTGCGGACGTCGACGACCTCGACGCCGCGATCGAGGCGGCCCGGTCCGGTTTCGCTCGGCTGCCGTGGGCCGCCTGCGGGCCGGAGGGCGAGCGGCGGCTCAACGGCGCGGGCCTTTCGGTGCGGTGCCTGACCGCCGCCGATGGATCGGTCCCCGCGGCCGCCGACGCCGGCGATCTGTACGCGATCGTCGCGCGCGCCTACTGACCGGCAGCCGGCCAATCTCATCCAATCCGGGTGATGTTCCCGGCGGGGCCGTCCATAGGGTGGTCGGCCGAATGTCCGTCGAGCACGCCCCCGAGCCGAGCCCGGAGCTGACCGCGCTCGCCGCCGAGGCTTACATCTACGGGTTCCCGCTGGTGTTCGACCTCCAAGAGGTCGACCGCTTCACCCAGCGCGGACTGGGGAGCGTCCCGGCCTCGCCGTTCAACTCGTTTGGGCACGCCAGCGGGCTCGCGACGCCCGACGAGAAGTTCGTCTCGATCAACAACGACACGGTCTACTCGATCGCGAACATCGACGTCAGCGGCGGGCCTGTGCGCTTCGACGTGCCCGACGCGCACGGCCGCTACTACGTGATGCAGTTCATCGACGCGTGGACGAACAACTTCGCCTACGTCGGACATCGGGCGACCGGCACCGACGCCGCGAGCTTTCTGCTCGTCGCCCCAAGCTGGCAGGGCGAGGCTCCCCCCGGTGCGACGGTGATCCGGGTTCCCACCGCGGTCGCAACGATCCTGGGCCGATGGGCGGTGGACGGCGCGGCCGATCTGCCCGCGGTGCGCCAGCTTCAGGAAGGCCTGAAGCTGACCCACACGGGGACTGGCGACGGCCTGCCCGAAGGTGATCGTGCGGTCGCCGAGGACCTGCGTTTCTTCGAGCGGCTGCGCGTCTTCATCCGGGCGTTCCCGCCCGCACGCCGCGACCGGGACTACCAGGCACGGTTCGAGCCGCTCGGGCTGCTGGCATCCGACTCGCCCTACAGGAGCCCGAGCCCGGAGCTGGCGGCGAGCCTTCGCGCCGGCGCGG
This sequence comes from Solirubrobacteraceae bacterium, assembly GCA_036000295.1. GTDB lineage: Bacteria > Actinomycetota > Thermoleophilia > Solirubrobacterales > Solirubrobacteraceae > Palsa-465. The sequence continues at coordinate 1,830 of DASYFZ010000085.1, read as the reverse complement.
CGGCGGCCAAGGAGAAGATGGAGTACGCGCTCGTGCACGGTTCCAGCCCGAAGCAGAACGGGTGGTCGCTGACCTACCACGCGTTCGACTACAACCTCGACTACTTCGAGGTCGGTGCCCTCGACGCTGGCGAGTGGAAGATGCAGGACGGCCCAGGGCGCTATCTCGAGCGCGCGCTCGCGGCGCGCGGTGGCCTCTGGGGCAACCACGGTTACGAGGCCGCATACGCGATGGTCTACGACGACGCTGACGGGACCGCGCTGGACGGGTCGGGCAGGTACGAGCTGCGCTTCGCGAGCACCCCCCCGTGCGACGCGTTCTGGTCGGTGACGATGTACGACACGCCCGACTTCTATCTCGTCGCCAACCCGATCGAGCGCTATTCGATCGGCGACCGCACTCCGGGACTGCGCACGAACGATGACGGCTCGCTGACGATCACGATGCAGCACGGCGAGCCCGACGACGCCGACCGGAAGGCGAACTGGCTCCCCACGCCGTCGGGCGCCTTCCGGCCTATCTTGCGGATGTACGAGCCGCGCGAAGCCGTATTCGACGGCTCCTATGAGCTGCCGCCGATAAGGCGCCTCGGCTAATCGGAGCTGCGCCTATCGGGCGCTGTGCGCGCTGAGTTTGTCTGGGTCGATGATCAGGTCGAGCTCGACGATGCGCCCGCCGGCGATCGTGCAGCCGGCGATCGCAAACGGCCGCTCGGGCCGTCCCACGACGACGCCGACCGCGCCGTTGACGATCGCCGGGCGACCGAACGGGGCAAACGGCCGTCCGCGCGCGAGCACCTCGCGGGCCACGTTCTCGGCGCCGACGACCGGCGGGCGCGCGAACCGGCTGCCCTTGCCCGCGTCGATCTTGAATGAGACCTCGGGATCGAGCACCTCCATCAGCGCGTCGAAATCGCCACCCTGTGAGGCCGCCAGGAACGCCTCGACCACGCGCCGCTGCCCCGCGAGGTCGCCGTCGGGCTCCGGTGCGCCCTGGACGCGGCGCCGGGCGCGGCTTGCGAGCTGGCGGGTCGCGGTCGGGCTGCGCTCGACGATCGGCGCGATCTCCTCGAACGGGACCCCGAACATGTCATGCAGCACGAACGCCAACCGCTCGGCGGGCCCGAGCGTGTCGAGTACCACCAGCAGCGCTAGCCCGACCGACTCGGCCAGCTCGGCCTGGCTCTCCGGGTCGGCGGACTCATCGAGGCTGACGACCGGCTCGGGCAGCCAAGTGCCGACGTAGTCCTCGTTGCGCCGGCGGCGCGCCCGCAGCATGTCGATGCAGATCCGCCCGACCACCGAGGTCAGCCAGCCCCCGAGGTTGTTGACGGCATCGGCGTCGGAGCGGCTCAGGCGAAGCCACGCCTCCTGGACAGCGTCCTCGGCTTCGGCCATCGAGCCGAGCATCCGGTACGCCACCGCCTGCAGCTGTGCCCGCTGGCTCTCGAACTGCTCGGCGTAGATCTGGCTGTCGTTCACGAGTCGGTCCTTTCGGCGTGTCCCTCACCCAGATGACGTCTGCGGGCGCGCAGATGTGACGAGCGCCACTGCGGTCACACGTCCCGCGGCGCAGACGTCAAAGGACTGAAGCGGCAAATCGACCACGACCAAAGGGCGACACATGAACGACACAGCAACCATCAACGTACGGCACCTGCGCAAGATCTATCCGGGTGGCGTCGAGGCCGTGAAGGGCATCGACTTCGAGGTCGGCGCCGGCGAGGTTTTCGGCCTGCTCGGACCAAACGGCGCCGGCAAGTCGACCACGATCGGGATGTTGACGACGACGATCGCGCCGACGAGCGGCACGGCGATGCTCGGCGGCCAC
>DASYFZ010000084.1:0-6393 GCA_036000295.1 Solirubrobacteraceae bacterium | reverse complement strand
ACCAGCAGCTCGATGTCGTCGGCCGGCACCCCCTCACGTCGAGGCCGGTCGATGCCCTCGCGCTGACCGCGCCAGACGCTCGCCACCTGGGTCTCGATCCAGTACGCGCACGGGAGCGTGAACACCGCGAAGAACGCCGTCCAGCCGATGAACACGCTGGCATATGCACCACTGGAGGGGCCGAACCCGAGCGTCGTCCACTCGATCACCTGCAGCAGCACCGACAGCAGCGCGAGCACCAGCGCGCCGGCGCCTAGCCGCAGGGCATCGCCAGGCCGGGTTGCGGCCAGACGCATGAGCACCGCGCTGGCGATCAGCACGACCACGATCGCCACGCCCCAGCCGACGGAAGGATCCACCGAGCCGATCTTCCAGCTCTTGTTGGTGTCCAGCGAGCGCAGGTAGAAGTAGGCGAACACGAACGCCAGGAAGAAGAAGGCCGCGGCGCCGCACAGCAGGCGTGCGGTCACCCACAGCGCGCGCGGCTGCCACCCGTGCGGCTCGGGCTCGATGTGCGCAGCAAGCGGGGCTGAGGCTTCCATGGCTTAGGCCGTCCCTCCCGCGGGCGCAATACCGACCGGGGCCGGCGCCGCTGGCACCCCGTATGGATACGGATCTCCGTCGAATACCGGGATCCGGTCGAAGTCGTGTACAGGCACCGGCGTGGGCAGTTGCCACTCGGCCGACTTGGAGTTCCACGGGTTGGCCTCCGCCGGCTCACGTACGAACAGCTGCGACCACACCAGGTTGACCAGGAACACCAGCATCGACAGGCCGATCACGTAGGCCGAGACCGACACCCAGTCGTTGAGCGCCTGCAGGTTGGTCGGGTAGGTGACGACGCGCCGCGGCATCCCCATCAGGCCCAGCGCGAACAGTGGCCCGAACGTCGCGTTGAACGCGATGAACAGCGACCAGAAGTGGATCTTGGCCAGCCGCTCATTGAACTTGAAGCCCGTCATCTTCGGGCCCCAGTAGTAGATGGCCGCGAACAGCGTGAACACCAGCCCGCCCATGATCGTGTAGTGGAAGTGGGCCATCGAGAAGAAGCTGCCGTGCGTGGTCACGTCGCTCGGGACGTCTGACAGGAACACGCCCGAGATCCCGCCGATCAGGAAGTTGAACACCCACCCGAGGCAGAACAGCATCGGCACGGTGAAACGTATTCGCCCGCGCCAGATCGTCCCCATCGCGCACAGGAAGATGAACCCGGTGGGCAGCGAGATCAGCTCAGTGGAAAGCATGTAGAACGGGCGCAGGTCCGCGTTGATGCCGCTCACGAACAGGTGGTGCTGCCAGACGAAGAAGCTCAGCAGCGTGACCCCGAGCATCCCGGCGACCGCCAGGCGATAGCCCCACAGCGGCTTGCGCGTGAATACGGGCAGCAGCTCGAGCACGATCCCGAATCCTGGCAAGGCGACGATGTAGACCTCGGGGTGCCCGAACACCCAGAACAGGTTCTGCCACAGGTAAGCGCTGCCGCCGATGCCGGGAACGTAGAACCCGGTCTGGACCGCGCGATCGAACGCGCCCATCAGCAGCGCCGCGAGCAGCATCGGCGCGGCGAGCAGCATCAGCGTGGCGGTGGCGAGCACCGACCACACGAAGATCGGCAGACGCGACCAGGTCATGCCCGGCGCGCGCATGGTGATGATCGTGACCAGCAGGTTGAGCCCAAGCAGGCACATCGACAGGCCGACCAGCGCGAAGAAGCCGAGGTACGCGTCATAGCCGGCCGTGCCCTGGCCGCCGAGCGGCTGATAGCCGGTCCAGCCGGTCTGGAAGCCGCCGAAGAACAGCGTCGTGAGGAGCACGATGCCGGCGGCCATCAGCAGCCAGAACGTGAACGCCTCGATCCGCGGAAACGCCATCCGCCGGCACCCGATCATCAGCGGCACCAGCCAGTTGGCGAAGGGGCCGAGGATGACCGAGGTCATCATCCCCATCATCATCGTCCCGTGCAGGCCGACGAGCGTGAGGTACTGGTTGGGGCCGAACGCGTGGCTGTTGGGGTTCAGCAGTTCGGTCCGGATGAACATCGCGTTGAGGCCGCCGATGAAGAAGAAGAAGCCGATTCCGACGACGTACTGGAGGCCGACGACCTTGTGGTCGGTGCACAGGCGGAAGTAACGCGACAGCCCCTCCCCCTCGCTCTCGTGCTCGGCGAGCGTCGGCGGGTGGCCCAGCAGCCGCCGGATCGGGTAGTTCGCAAAGCCCATTCCGATCATGAACCCGATGACCCCGAACAGATAGCCGAGCAGAATCGAGATGTCGTTCTGCCCGTTTTCTGCAAAGAAGTCGAGGCTGGGAGCGTGGATCCGCCCGCCGATCCAGTACCCGATCAACCACCCGACAATGGCGAGAACGACCGCGCTGACCAGGTTGAAGCCGATCAGTCGCTGCCATATCGGGCGCTTGGGCGTGCTGACTGCGACCAACTCATCCACCTCTGTGTTGGGGATCTGGGAAGTACTGCTTGGCGTACGGCGGCAGCAACTTGGTGGCCGGCGCGAAGCGGGCCCGCTGCTGGGCAATCCAGGAGGCGAACTGCAGCCCGCTCACGACTGCGCCGGTGTCGAACATGTATCCGTGCCAGACGCCGCACAGTTCGGCGCAATGGATGTTGAACGTCAGCGGGTTCTTCGTCTGGACGTAGGCGACGTTGTCGACGCCGGGGTTGGCGTCGGCCTTGACCCCGAGCTGGTAGGCCCAGAACGAGTGGATCACGTCCAGCGACGTCACGTGGAAAGCGATCAGCCGGTTTGCCGGGATCTCGAGATGATTGGTCTCGACGCCGCCATAGGTCGGGAAGCGGAAGGTGAACTTCCACTGCTGCGCGATCACCTGCACCGGCAGCGCCGGGACCGATGACGTGGGCTTGGCGATCGGGTTTGGCCCCTGGCCACCGCCGGCGCCGTCGGCCAGCATCCGGACGGTTCCGTACCCGGCTAGGAACAGCACGATCGTCGTGGTGGTGACAATCCACCAAAGCTGCACGCCGGCATGGCCGCGAACGGGCGGCCCGTCGAGCACCGCCGCCGTGTCGCGCTCGCGGAACGCGACCAGCGAGTAGATGAAGAACACGACGACGGCCAGCGCCACCGGCGTCGAGAGCCCGAGTAGCACGCCATTGTCGGTCGTCTGGCCGGCGGCCTGCACGCTGCCGTCGCCCGGCGGGATCCCCTGGGCGGCGAGCACCACGATCGGCGTGAGGATCACGCTCGAGACCAGCCAGATCAGGACGACGCGGCGGAAGTGATTGACCTCGTTCACCTGGACGCTGCCTCAGACAACCTTGATGAAGCCGTCCATGTAGCCGACCGTCTGCATCGGGCCGCCGAAGCCCTGGATGGAGCCGGCCGCGCACGGGACGAAGCACTGCCAGCGGTACAGGCCCTTGCCCGGCGTGCGGAACGTGAACGTGATCGTCTCGTGGTCGGTGCTCAGCGGGCAGGGCGCGTTGGCGCACGGGTTCTTCGCCGAGTCAGGGACGCCGGACAGCGGAACGGACACGCCCATCTGCGGGATCGCGAAGATGTGCGAGGCGGTGTCTGGACCGATCACCACGGTGGGCTTGCCGTTGAGTCCGAACGTGCCGCCGATGATCCCCGTGGCCTGCGCGATGAACGGGTTGCGCAGACCGGACTGACCGTCGAACTGATAGATCGTCACGTGGACGAGCGAGTTTGCGGGCAGCTCGAATGTGGTGGCGTGGCGCCAGTTCTGGTCCTTTGCGTCGACGACGTAATAGGAGACCCAGCTCGGGTGCGGGTCGGTCGTCTCCGACGCGGCGACCGTCGCGAGGTACAGGTTCGTGCCATTTGGCCCGGCGACTCCCGCCGCCGAGGCGTCGCCGGGCGAAGTCGTCAGGTACAGGCCGATATACAGGCCGATCAGCACGCAGACGACGACCGCGCAGATCGCGACGCCCACCAGCCGCTTGCCGGCCGCGCTCATCCTTCCCTCTCCACGGTGCAGGCTTATACATCCGCGGCACGCGCTCAAACGAGTAGATGACGGCAATGTCATGGCGGCGTCATTTACACGTCATGCGCCAGCGGATATGGTCTGCGCACTGTCGCGGCGTGGGGATGTGGCGAACAGATGCGGATACTGATAGTCGAGGATGAGGCCCGTATCCGTGCGTTCCTTGGACGCGCGTTTTCGGCTGAGGGATTTACCGTGGACGTCGTCGAGGACGGCGACAGCGGACTGACCCGTGCGCTGGCCGACTCGTACGACCTCGTGATCCTGGACCTGCTGCTGCCCGGGCGCGACGGATTGAGCGCCCTGCACGAGATGCATCGCCGGCGGCCCGAGCTTCCGGTCCTGATCCTGTCGGCTCGCAGCGATCTACCGACGAAGCTGCGCAGCTTCGAGTTCGGCGCGGTGGACTACGTGTCCAAGCCGTTCGCGCTCGACGAGCTGCTCGCCCGAGCGCGGGTGCAGCTGCGGCGCGCGCGCGTAGCCGATGACGGCAACCTGATCCGCGTCGGGAGCCTGACGCTGGACCTGGCGCGCCGTCAGGCATCTGTCGGCGACACCGTCTCGGACCTCTCAGACCGCGAGTTCCGGCTGCTGCTGTGCCTGATGCAGCACGTGGGCGAGGTGATCAGCCGCGAGCGCCTGCTGTCGGAGGTGTGGGGCTACGACTTCGACCCCAAGTCCAATGTCGTAGATGTGTGCGTGCGGCGGCTGCGCCGGCGGCTGGGACCCAACGCACCGATCGAGACCGTTCGCAATGCCGGCTATCGCGCTGCCGCCTGAGCCCCGCAAGCTGACCCGGCGCTACCGCGTCGAGATCCTGTGGCTGCTGTTCGCGCTGGCCAACTACGCCGCGATGATCAAGTGGGACAGCTGGGAGACGATCCCGTTTCACTTCGTCTGGATCAGCCTCACGCTCGTCTACGGCTTCCGCGTGTGGCCGATGCGCGCCACGCTGCTCGTGCTGGTGTTCGTGATGGTCGCCACGGCGGCGTCGATCGGACTCGATGCCTTCAACGGCATCCAGCTGTGGGGCGAGCTGTTCGAGGTGCCGCTGATGGCGGCGATGTTCCTGGCGATGGTGTGGCACGCGCGGCGCCGGGTCGATGCCCTGCAGGTTGCCGAGGGGCGCGCCGAGGAGCGACGCTCGCTGCTCGAGCGCCAGGAGCGCTTCGTCCACGACGCGTCACACGAGCTGCGCACGCCCTTGACGATCGCCCGCGGTCACCTGGAGCTGCTGCGCCACGACGGGCACGAGCGCGCCGAGCTCGACGTGGCCCTCGACGAGCTCGGCCGGATCGACGCGATCATCGAGCGGCTGCTCGTGCTCGCCGCCGCCGATCAGCCCGACTTCGTGCTCAAGACCGACATCGAGCTCGAGTCGTTCCTCGAGGACGTGTTCGTCCGCTGGGCTGACGTCGCGCCGAGAGCGTGGCGGCTCGGGCCGCTGGCGGCCGGGCACCTGCACGTCGACGCCGACCGGCTGCGCGCGGCGCTGGACGCGTTGCTCGAGAACGCCGTCAAGTTCACGCGCGAGCGCGACGCGATCGAGCTGCGCTCGCGACCCTACGGGGCCGGCGCGGTGCTGATCGAGGTCGAGGACGAGGGCTGTGGCGTGCCTCCGGACGCACTCGAGCGGATCTTCGACCGCTTCGCGCGCGCCGACGCGGCGCGCACTCGAACCGACGGCGGCGTCGGGCTGGGCCTGGCGATCGTCGACGCGATCGCCAAGGGCCACGGCGGACGCTGCACGGTGACGAGCACCGGGAACGGCTCGATCTTCGCGCTGCAGCTGCCCGCGTTTACGCCCCAGGAACGCGACGTGCGGGTGCCCTACGCACTCCCGCCGGCCGACAGCGCCGCCAATGCGGCCGCGTCCAGCTGACCGGCATACAGGCGCCCCTCGTAGAACAATGACGGCGTGGTGACCACCCCCGCGCGCACGCCGGACTGAAAGTCCCGGCGCACGCGATCGCCGACGGCGTCGCTGCGCCGATCGGCCTCAAACCGATCCAGGTCGAGCCCCAGCGCCCGAGCCCGCTCCCACAGATGCGGATCCTCGAGACGAGCCTGGTCTGAGAACAGCAGCTCGTGCATCCCCCAGAAGCGATCCTGAAGTGCGGCCGCCTCAGCCGCGCAGGCCGCGGCCCAAGCGCGAGGATGGCTGGAGCGCACCGGGAAATGACGGAACACCCGCCGCAGCCTCAGCCTGGCGATCCGCAGATGCTGCGCGGCGCAGTACGGGCATTCGAAGTCCGCGTACTCGATTACCAACGGTGCATCGGCCGGTCCCGTGATGTGATCCTCGGGCGACGGCGCAGGGACGGGCGCCGAGCCCAGCTCGGTCAACCCGCGCCGGCGGCAGCGAGACCGTCGAAGATCAGGTTGGCGCCGGGCAGCTCCGTTGGA
>DASYFZ010000011.1:0-2288 GCA_036000295.1 Solirubrobacteraceae bacterium | reverse complement strand
GAACGGATCTCGTCGTTCGGTGCGTGCAGCGAGATCGCCAGGTTGACCTGCAGATGCTCGTCGGCGAAGCGGTCGATCTTGTCGACCAATCCGACCGTCGAGATGGTGATGTGCCGATGACCCAGGCCGAACCCGTGCGCGTCGTTGAGCAGTGCGACCGCGCCCATCACGGCGTCGTAGTTGTGGAACGGCTCGCCCATCCCCATGAACACGATGTTGGTGACGCGCTTGCCGCGCTCGGCCAGCTCGCGCGCGAAGTGGCGCGCCTGGTCGAAGATCTCGGTCGAGGTCAGGTTGCGGGTGAAACCGGCCTGCCCGGTCGAGCAGAACGCGCAGGCGAACGCGCAGCCGGCTTGCGACGAGATGCAGACGGTGTTGCGATCGCCGTGGTGTTCCATCAGCACGGCCTCGACTTCGTTGCCGTCGTGCAGCCGGAAGAGGCCCTTGCTGGTCTGCTTGTCGCCGGACCGGTTGATCACGACCGGAGTCACCGAAGAGAACCGCACGCCCGCGTCGTAGAGCCGGTCGCGCAGTTCGACCGGGAGGGTGGTGACGTCCGCGACCGAGGCCAGCAGCTCTTTGGCGGCGGCCCGGTAGAGCTGGCGCAGGCGAAACGGCTTCATCCCGAATTGCGCGGCCAAAGCCGCGCCATCGGCGAAGCCGGCTCGGCGTGCTACATCGTCGGTCCAAATGGTCAGGGCGTCGCGGGTCACGGCCGCCATTGTATCATGCCCCTTCCCCGAACAGTCCGACTTGTTCGGGCGGCTGGTCCACCCGACCGGGCGCCGGCTCGGCGAGCTTGTCCCGGACGGCCTTGAGATCGGCCCAGACCATGCGTTTGACCCCCTCGAGCTCCCCACCGGTCTGGCGCAGGACGTAGGCCGGGTGAAAGGTCGCCATCAGCGCGATGCCCTGCGGCCCCTCGAACCAGCGGCCGCGCTGCTTGGTGATCTGGAAGTCTTTCCCCAAGAACGACTTGGCCGCCGGCGCCCCGAGGGCCAGAATCACGGTCGGCCGGATGATGTCGATCTGCTCGTCGAGATAGGGCCGGCAGTTGGCCATCTCGGCCGGCTCCGGGGCGCGGTTCTTGGGACCGCGCGGCCCAGGGTCGGTGGGCCTGCACTTGACGGTGTTGCAGATGTAGACGTCCTCGCGAGCCAACCCGATCGCGCCCAGCATCTTCTCGAGTAGCTGCCCGGAGCGGCCCACGAACGGGCGCCCGGTCAGGTCTTCGGTCTCCCCGGGACCCTCGCCGACCAGCATCAGCCGGGCGCACGGGTCGCCCTCGCCGTAGACGTTGTTACGTCGCTCCGACCCCATCCGGCACAGGCGGCAGGCGTTGGCCGAGGCCCTGGCCTTCTCGAGCAGGCGTTCCCGGGCGGCGCGCTCCGCCAAACTCATCGGCAGGCGCTTTCGAAGGCGACGCGGGAACGGGGGCATGAAGGCATGGCGCACATTTCACCGTCGGTTCTGCTCATCCGCCTGGACGCGGTCGGCGACGCCCTGGCGCTCGCGCCGCTGCTGGCCGCCCTGCGCGAGCGCGAGGTACCGGTCGACCTTGTGCTGACCGAACGCAATCGCGACGCGCTCGCGCCGGCCGCCGCACGCCGGCGCTTCGTCGCGCCGTTCGGATTGCGCGACGAGTCGAAGATCAATCGCGCCGTCATCTCCGCGTTCGGCAGCGAGTTGCGGGCGAACGACTACACCCACGTGCTGGTCGCGACCGAGGATCCGGGCGGCTATAGGCTGGCGCGCGCGACCCGCGCCAAGCACCGGATCGGTTTCGAGAACGGCTGGGGCAAGCCGCTCAAATCGCTCTGGATCCGCTCGCTCCTGACGAAGGCCATCGTCCGCACCGCGGGCCTGGATGCGAACGCCCCGCACGAATGCGAGGTGCTCTTCGCACTCGGCGCGTCGTTGCTCGAACCTGGCGCGGTGCCCACACACGACCTCGCGCAGTTGCGCCCGACGGTGCTCGACCGCGGTCCCGCTCCGGATGCGCGCGTCGCGTTCCAAGTGACGGACAAGTGGGAACGCCTCGACATCCCGTTCGACGACGTCGTCGCCTGCGCAAAGGCGATCCCGAACGCGCGCTTCATCGCGTCGTCGAACGAACGCGCCTACGCCGAGCGATTCGCCGCCGCGACTGACGCGAACATCGACTCCTTCGATACGCTCGAACCGTGGAAGGAGGCTATCGCGTCCGCCCGCGCACTCGTCGCCCCGGACTCCGGCGCGCTGCACGTCGCCGGCATGACCGGCACGCCGACCGTCGCGATCTTCCCGCC
>DASYFZ010000007.1:0-12270 GCA_036000295.1 Solirubrobacteraceae bacterium | reverse complement strand
CCGGAGCGACGGCAACGTCGTCGCCGTGCCGCTCCAGCGGGAGTGGACCCGAATCGGGCGGAGCCTGGCTGCCGACATCCGCTTCGACGACCCGACCGTGTCGCGTCGTCACGCGCTGATCGTCCGCCAGCCGGACGGCCTCCGGGTGCTCGACGACCGCAGTCTCAACGGCGTGTTCGTCAATGGAGAGCGGGTCGAGTGGAGCACGCTCGCCGACTCCGACGAGGTCGTGATCGGCCGTCATCATCTGCACTTCGTTGACGTGCCGGCGATCTCCGGGATGCGCTACAGCCACTCCGGCGACCGCGAATCCGGTACCGCCCCGATTTGATTTGAGGGGTTCCCGACAGTGATCACCGGCGGCCACGCTGCTGGCCTATAGTCCTGCGCCCATGGCCGAGACGATCGCAGTGCTGTCCCAGAAGGGCGGCACCGGAAAGACCACAGCGGTACGCACGCTGACCGACGTTTTCCGGCGGCTGGACCTCCGCGTCCTGGCCGTCGATTTGGACCCTCAGGGCAACCTGTCGGACTACCTCGACGTCGACCCCGAGGCGGCGCCGACGATCGGCGACGTGCTCGGCGGCCAGGCCAAGGCTCGCGAGGCGATTCATGACGGGATCATCCCCGCCAACATCAGCCTGGCTGAGGCCGAGCTGATGCTTGGCGGCAAGATGGGCCGCGAGCTCAGCCTCAAGAAGGCGCTGCGCGAGGTGCGCGGCGACTACGACCTGATCCTGATCGACTGCCCGCCGGCGCTGGGCCTGCTGACCGTCAACGCGCTCGTCGCCGCCGACTACGCCCTGCTCTCGGCCGAGGCGCAGTACTTCGCGCTGCAGGGCGTCGAGCAGGCGCTCGAGGTCATCGAGCTGGCGCGCGACAACCTGAACCCCGACCTCGAGTGGCTTGGCGTCGTCCTCAACATCGCCGACATGCGCACCCGCCACTCCCGCGAGGCTTTCGACTCGTTGCGCGAGCACTTCGGAGAGAAGCTGCTGGACACCACGATCCGCTCCTCGATCGCGTACGCCGAGTCGGCCGAGCGCGCGGTGTCGATTCTCGACTACCGCCCCGACCTGGCGCTGGACTACCTGGATGTCGCCGAGGAATTGCTCGCGCGGCTCGGGATGGACGCGCCTCGCCGCCGGGTGGCCTCGCTGGCCGGCAGCCACCGCACCGCCTCCGCCAACGCCTAGAGCGACCGCACGTCAGCGCCGTGCGTCTCAAACGGCGCGCGCATCACGGTCGCCCATCCGCTGGTCTCGCGCGTGAGCGCCTCGACGATCGGCCCGGTCTGCTCGTAGTGCGACCAGACCAGCACGGTCGGCCCGGCCCCCGAGATCGTCGCGCCAAGCGCCCCCAGATCGCGGGCGCGGCCCAGCAAAGCCGCGGACCGCTCGAACAGATGCGCTCGGCGCGGTTGATGCAGACGGTCGTCCAGGCCGGCGGCGATCAGGTCCCAATCGCCGCGGGCCAGCCCCAGGACCAACGTCGACGCATGCGCGACGTTGAATACGGCGTCGGACATCGGCACCACGTCCGGCAGCGCCGCCCGCGCGGCCTCGGTGCTGACGGCCTCGCCAGGCACGACAAGCACGGCCTCTAGCCCCATCGGCGGGTCGAAGCGATGCACGCGGGTCCCCTGGCAGACCACGAACCCTCCCTGTAGCGCCGCCGCGACGTTGTCGGGGTGGCCCTCGAGCTCGGTCGCGAGCGCCATCACGTCGGCGTCGAGCTCGAACAGATGGTCGGCCGCCAGCAACCCTGCCACGATCGCGGCGGCACTGGACCCGAGCCCGCCCGAGAGCGGGATGTCCGACTCGATCCGGAACTCGAACGCGTCGGCCGGATGCAGGCGCTCGAACGCCCGGACCACGAGATTTGAACGGTCGCGCGCGACGTCCAGCGGCGTCTGCACCGAGAACGTCCCGGTCTCGCGGACCTCGAGCTCGAGATGCAGCGCCAGCGCTGCCGCCAGCACGTCGAATCCGGGTCCGAGGTTGGCCGAGGATGCCGGCACGCGGACCACGCGCCGGCGGCCCAGGGTCACCGCATCACCGCCCGCTCGATCGCGTCGATCTCCGGGTCGCAGGGGACGACTGCGCCGGCGCGTTCGAGCGCCGTCTGGGGGTCTTTGAGGCCGTGGCCGGTGAGCACGCAGACGATGCGCTCGGCATCGCCGGCGCCGTGCTCGAGCAATCCGGCGACACTCGCCGCCGAGGCCGGCTCGCAGAACACCCCCTCGTTCTCGGCCAGGTACCGGTACGCATCGAGGATCTGCACGTCGCTGACCGCGGCCACAGCCCCACCCGACGACGACATCGCGTCCATCGCCTCCTCCCAGCGGGCGGGGTTGCCGATCCGGATCGCGCTGGCGACGGTCTCGGGATGCTCGACCGGCCGGCCGAGCACCAGGGGTGCCGCCCCGGCGGCCTGGAAGCCGTACATCCGGGGGCGCTTGTCCTGCTCGACGAACCCGCGCCAGTAGGCGGTGATGTTGCCGGCGTTGCCGACGGGGATGCACAGCGCGTCGAGCTCGCCGTCGAGTGCTTCCAGGAGCTCAAAGGCGGCGGTCTTCTGGCCCTCGATCCGGAATGGGTTGACCGAGTTGACGAGCGCGATCGGATGGCGCCTTGCGAGCTCGCGGACGAGCCGCAGCGCGTCGTCGAAGTTGCCGCGCAAGGCGACCACGCGCGCGCCATGCATCAGCGCCTGGGCAAGCTTGCCGGTGGCGATCTTGCCCTCGGGCACGATCACGGCTCCCCTGAGGCCGGCACGGGCCGCGTACGCCGCCGCCGACGCGGCCGTGTTGCCTGTCGACGCGCAGACGACCGCCTCGGCACCCTCGCGCACGGCGGCCGACACGGCGCAGGTCATCCCGCGGTCCTTGAAGGATCCGGTCGGGTTCGCGCCCTCGAGCTTCAGCCACACCGCGGCCCCGACGCGCTCGGACAGGCGTGGCGCGAGCACCAGCGGAGTCGACCCTTCCTCAAGCGACACCACTGGGTCGTCGGGGCCGAACGGGAGGCGCTCGCGATAGCGCTCGATGATTCCCGGCATCGGGGGCAGGATGTCAGAGGTGGCGCACGCGCCACGCCGCCGCGGCTAGCGCAGCTCTAGGACGACCTTGCCGGTCGCTTCGCGCGCGTCGATCAGCTTCAGCGCGTCGGCCGCCTGCTCGAACGGGAAGCGGGCGCCGACCAGCGGCCGCACGAACCCCTTGGTGATCAGGTCGGCGATCGCGGCGCCGGTCTCGCGCACCGCGTTGGGCTTGCTCATCACGCCGGCTCCCCAGCCGGCGCCGACCACCTCGGTGTTGTTCAGCAGCAGGCGGTTGACCCTGACCTCGGGAATCGAGCCGCCCGTGAACCCGACCACGACCGCGCGGCCGCCCTCGCGCAGCGACCTGAGGTTGTCGGTGAAGCGATCGCCGCCCACGGGGTCGATCACGACGTCCACGCCGCCGCCGGAGATCTCCTTGACCTGGTCCTTCCACGGGCCGTCTGAGCGAACGACCTCGTCGGCGCCGGCTTCGCGGGCGACCCGCTCCTTGTCATCGCTCGACACCACGGCGATTGTGCGTGCACCCAGTCCCTTGGCGACCTGAAGCGTCGCCGTGCCGACTCCGCCCGCCGCGCCCTGGACGAGGACCGTCTCCCCTTCCGCCAGCCGGCCGCGTGTGCGCAGCGCGAAGTAGGCGGTGTGGTAGTTCAGGACGAGGCTGGCGCCCTGGGCGAAGTCGAGCTCGTCGGGGAGCGAGAAGCAGAAGTACTCGGGCGCGGCGACCACCTCGGCAAATCCGCCCAGCCCGCAGAACGCGGCCACCCGATCGCCCGCCGCGACGGCGGCGCCGTCGGGCGCCGAGCGGACCACGCCGCCGACCTCGCTGCCGGGAATGAACGGCAGCGGCGGCTTGAGCTGATACTCGCCGCGGGTCTGCAGGACCTCGGGAAATGACACGCCGGCGGCGTGGACGTCGACCAGGACGCCGCTTCCCGGGGTCAGCATCGTGGTCGCCTCGGGCTCCGGCACGTCAACAAACGCCAAAGCTTCGTCGGGCCCGCTCAGCTCCGTGATCTGAATCGCTCGCAAGGGGCGCAGACCCTATCCGAACTCTTCTTCGAGCACTCGGATCGCGCGCGGCGGCGCTCGCATCACGTCGAGTCCCGCGATCATCCCCATCGCCGCCGCAAACCGCGACTCGAGCACCGGGTGCACCACCATCACGAGCCGCGCCTGCTCGTCGAGCCCCTTCTGCACGACAGACTTGACCGACACGTCCTGGAGCGCGAGGACCTGCGCGACCTGGGCAAGGACGCCGGGCTCGTCGGCGACCTCGAGGTGCAGGTAGAAAGCGGACACCACGTCCTGCACGATCTCGAGCACCGAGCTCGTCGGCGGCGTCGAGGCGGGCGGGATCATCGCGCTGATCACATCGCCCAGGACGGCGCTGGCGGTCTGCGGCCCACCCGCGCCCGGACCCGACATCGTGATCTCGGTGATCGCCTCGGACTCCACAGTGACGGCGTTGAACGGCCCGCCGACCGACGCCAGCGGATGCCCCGGATACAGGAAGATCGGGTGCACGCGGACCGACAGCCCGTCGCCGACCCGTTCGGCGGTGCCGATCAGCTTGAGCTCGAGCCCCAGGTCTCGCGCGTACTCGAGATCGTCGGGCTGGATGTGCTCGATGCCCTCGTAGCGGACCTGGTCGAGGTGCACTGGAGTGTCGAACGCGAGCCGCGCGATGATCGCCATCTTGGCGGCTGCATCGCGCCCGTTGACGTCGTCGGATGGGTCGGCCTCGGCGTAGCCGAGCTGCTGGGCGTCGGCCAGCGCCTGGTCGAACGTCATCCCCGTCCGCGCCATCTCGGTGAGGATGTAGTTCGTGGTGCCGTTGACGATTCCGTGGACGCGGTCGATGATCGCGCCGGCCAGCGACTCCTGCAGCACGCGGATCACCGGCACTACGCCGGCGACCGCGCCTTCGAAGCGCAGTTGGACGTTGTTCTCGCGGGCGGTGTCCCACAGCTCCTCCCCGTACTGGGAGAGCAGCTGCTTGTTGGCGGTGACGACGTGCCGTCCGGCCCGCATCGCCCGCAGCAGGTAGTCGCGCGCGGGGTCGATCCCGCCGATCAGCTCGACGATCAGATCCGAGCCTTCGAGGATGTCGTCGAACGAGCCCCGGCTGCGGGTCATCACCCCCGACAACTCCGGCCGTAGCCCTGTCATCCGCTCGATCCGGTCCGCGTGGGTGGGCAGCAGCGACGCGAACGCCGAGCCCACGGTCCCGTGGCCCAGCACCCCCACGCGGAATCTGCGCGTGTCAGAGGTCACGGGTCGCCAGGTCCTCGTAGGTCTCGCGTCGCACTGCCACCCGCGCGCTCCCCTCGCTGCAGAAGATCACCGGTGGCCGGGGCACGCCGTTGTAGTTGTTGGCCAGCGAGTACCCGTAGGCGCCGGTGACGGGCGTGACGACGACGTCGCCGGGGACCGGGTCGGCCAACGCCACGTCGCGGACGATCACGTCGCCCGACTCGCAGTGCTTGCCGGCGAGGTTGCACCGCTCGCCCGCGCGCGCAAGCGGACGTTGTGCGACCAACGCCTCATAGGGCGCCCCGTAGAGCATCGGCCGGAGATTGTCGGACATGCCGCCGTCGACCGCCACCCAGGTCGAAACGTTGCGCTTGACCGATTCGACCGTGTACAGCGTCACGGTCGAGTTGGCGACGAGCGCGCGACCGGGTTCGAACAGCAGCCGCTTGCCGGGGCCGAGCTGCTCATGTGCGACGGTCACGATCGTGTCGATGTACGCATCGATCGATGGAGGCTGTTGATCGGCGGTGTAAGCCACGCCGAGGCCGCCGCCGAGGTTGTAGACCGGAAAGTCGCCGAGCGGCGCGATCGCCCTGACCGCCGCGCGGAACGGCTCGAGCTCGTAGAGCTGGGAGCCGATGTGGAAGTGCAGTCCGACCAGCTCCAGGTGCGGCGCGTCCGCGAGCCGCGCGATCGCTTCGGGGGCCTGGTCGACGGCGAACCCGAACTTCGAATCGGCCTGCCCGGTCGAGATCGCGTGGTGCGTGTCGCCCGCGACACCGGGTGTGATCCTGACGAGCACCTCCTGGCGAGCGCCGCGCTCGGCGGCGATCCGCTCGAGGCGGTCGAGCTCTGAGAGCGAGTCAAGGACGATGTGGCCGACTCCGGCATCGAGCGCCTCGTGCAGCTCGCGCTCTGACTTGGCGTTGCCGTGCAGGTAGATCCGCGCCGGGTCAAAGCCTCCCCGCAAGGCGAGGAACAGCTCGCCGCCGGAGGCGACGTCACACGCCAGGCCCTCCTCTGCCAGGGCGCGATACACCGCCGTACAGGGGAACGCCTTGGATGCGAACAGCACGTCGAAGTCCTCGTGGCGCGCCGCGACGGCGTCGAGAAACGAGCGCGCGCGGGCGCGCAGGTCCTGCTCGGCGACGACGTAGGCCGGCGTCCCGAACTCGCGTGCGAGCTCGATCGCGTCGCAGCCCCCGATCTCGAGGCGGCCGCGCTCGTTGACGCGGGTCCCCTGCGGGTAGACGTGGCTTAGTGGTTCGAAGCGGGCTGGCCCCGATGCGGTCAGGCTCATCGGGCGCGATCATGCCATGATCGCCGCCGTGCCACGCTCGCGCACGATCACGCCGGTGGTGCCTCGCGAGATCGCCGTCCACGACGGCCTCTGCTACTCGCTGTGGCTTCCCGAAGAGGGACGGACGGCCCGCGGCGGCGTGGTGATCCTGCACGGCGCGGGCTCCTGCAAGGAAAGCCACTACGACTATGCCCGCCTGCTGGTGTCCGCGGGCCATGCGGCGATCTCGTTCGACCAGCGCGGCCACGGCGCGAGCGCAGGCGTGATGGACGGCCGGGCGATCGAGGACATCGTCGCGATGGCGGATCTGCTGCGGTCGCGGATCGGCGACCCTGGAGCGCCGATTGCGCTGCGCGGTTCGAGCATGGGTGGCTGCTTTGCGCTGATGTCCGCTGCGGCGGTGGGCGCCCAGGCCGTCGTCGCGATCTGCCCAGCGGGGCCTCGGGGATTGCAACGGGGCATCGAGGCGGGAACGCTCGGCTTCGAGGCCGATGTCGCCGCGCTGTCGGGGTTGCTGGCAGCGGCGGACCTCCACGAGACCGTCGCGTCGCTACAGATGCCGGTCCTGATCCTCCATGCCGACGGCGACGAGCAGGTACCGGTCGAGCATTCACGCGAGCTCGCCACGCGGTTCGCCTCGCCAACGAGCCGCCTGATCACAGTCCCGGGCGGCCATCACCGCTCGGTGCAGCACGATGAGGAGCTCCAGGCGGTGAGCCTGAAGTTCATCCAGCGGGCGCTCGGCTAGGGCTTTTTGACCAGGCCGCCGACGGCCTGTCCGGCGCCCGACACCGTGCCACCTGCGGCCTGGCCGGTCTGGCTGACCACGCTCCCGGCGGTCTGGCCCACGCCATTGACGACGCCCGCGGCCGCTTGCCCGGCGCCTGACACGGCGCCGCCGGCCGCCTGGCCGGCCGGGCTTCCGCCACCCGCGCTCTCGACGACGCCGGCGACGCCTGAGCTGACATTCGACACGCCGCTGGACACGGTGCTGCTCACGCCCGACACGGTCGATCCGACCGCTGCGCCGGTATTCGAGACCGCCCCTCCGGCGCTGCTGACAGTCTGTCCGGCCGCGCCAGACGCAGTGCTGCCGACCCGACCCACCGCACCAGTGACGGTCCCAGCGGCGCCGCTAACGGTCCCGCCGGGGTCGCTCACGGGATTTGCGCCGCCGCCCGAGGCCGAGCCAGCGGAGCCCGAGCCAGCGGAGCCAGAGCCAGAGCCACCTGACGGAGCCGAGCCGCCGGCCGAAGGCGACCGATGCGCGGGTGCGCGCGATACAGGTCCCGAGGAGAAAGATCCGCGCCTCGCCGCGCGCGCGCCGCCGCCGCGATGAACCGGTGCAACGGCCCGACCGGCGACCGCGGGAGCGGTGGTCAATGCCGCAACGACCGCCCGGCTGGGTGCGGAAGCGCCCGACGCGTTTGCCGAGACGTTCACCGCCACGGGAGATGAGGGCGCTCCGACCTGCGGCCAGCCCTTGAAGGACACGATTGCGCTGGCGATCAGGAACAGCACTGCGGCACCGGCCAGCAGCGATCCCGTCGTCCCGAAACCCGCCAGGTATGCCCGCGAAGCGCGCACCTCAGAACTTAATCGGCCGCTTGCCACCAAAGCTTTAGCCCTTTCGAGAAGAAATTTCTTGGCCGTCCCATGCCCATCCGCGGTGGATGCTACCCCCGATATGCACTTCTCCTTTGCATTCCTTCACGATTTCGTTAACTGGTCTGCCAACATAAGTACAGATGGCGCACTCAAAACAATTCGGCCGCGACTCCGGCCTTCAGGCTCGGATGCTGTTGACCCTGTTCCTGCTGGGTCTCGTATACGCGGTGCTCGTCGGCGTGCTGGTCGCTTCGGGCGCCGGCGCGGTGTCGATCGCCGTGATCGCCGGTGGCCTGTTCCTCGTCCAGTACTTCACATCGGACAAGATCGCGCTGCTGTCGATGGGCGCGCGCATGGTGAGCCCGCAGGAGGCGCCACGGCTGCACGCTCTGATCGAGCGTCTGTGCATCCAGGCGGACCTGCCCAAGCCGCGTGTGGCGGTCGCCGACACGCCGATGCCCAACGCGTTTGCGATCGGCCGCTCGCCCAAGACGGCGACGGTGTGCGCCACCACCGGGATCCTTGACCTGCTCAACGACGCCGAGCTCGAGGCCGTGCTTGGCCACGAGCTGACCCACGTCGCCAACCGCGACGTGCTGGTGATGACGGTGGCGAGCTTCTTCGCCTCGATCGCCGCGTTCATCGTGCAGATGGGGTTCTGGTTCGGCGGAGCGTTCGACAACCGCGACAACAACAACGGCCCCGCCTTCATCGTCGTGATCCTCGTCTCGGCGGCCGTCTACGTGATCTCGTGGCTGCTGCTGCAGGCGCTGTCGCGCTACCGCGAGTTCGCCGCCGACCGGGGCTCGGCGATCATCACCGGCCGGCCGAGTGCGCTGATCTCGGCGCTGTTGAAGATCGACGGTGGCATGAATCAGATCCCGCAGCGCGACCTGCGAGCGGCAAACGGCGAGCTGGCCGCGTTCTACATCTTCCCGCCCAAGGCCAAGCAGACAGTGGCGAGCCTGTTCTCCACGCACCCCCCGCTGGAGAAGCGGATCGCGGCGCTGCAGCGCCTCGAGACCCAGCTCCAGACCGCCCGCTAGGCGGCTCGCGGAGCCGACGCGGACATGGGCTTCTTGGACGTGCTGCTGGGCCGGCGCAAGCTCGCCGGGCCGGCGCCCGACCGGCTGTTCGCGATGAGCACCGCCTACGTCACACTCGAGACGTCGCTCTCGATCAATTCGCGGGGAGCAGCGGCGATCGTGTTCCAGCCGCTGGCCACCGCCGACTTCGAGGGGATCGTCCGCGACATGGAGGAGGTCGTGCAGGGCACCGCCTCCGACAGCGGCACGGCCGTCGAGAGCACCGACGACAGCTATGGCTTCAGGTGGCTGGTCCTGCGCGGCGGGACGTTCGATGACCTGGTCGTCAACATCAACGCGGTGTCGAGCGCGCTCGAGGCCGGGGGCTACGGCGAGCGCGTGCTGTGCGCGGTGTTCGCGTTCGAAGACTCGCGCAAGCGCCCGCTGTACTGGATCTATAACTACAAGCGGGGCGCCTTCTACCCGTTCGTCCCCGCGGGCGGCGACCAGCAGCGCGACAACGAGCGCGAGCTTGTGCTCAAGGCGCAGATGAGCTCCGAGCTTCCCCTCGAGCAGGAGCTAGACCGCTGGTTCCCCCTGTGGGGTATCCCGATCTGAGTCCTTCGCGGGCGACTCCGCTGCCTCCGCCTCCGCGGGAGCGAAGGCGGCCAGCGCCTCGGCGGCTGACGGCGTGATCGGCAGGTGCTGAGTGACGGCGGCCAGCCGCAGCGAGTCCTGGACCGGCGAATCGGACGGGATCACCAGCAGCAGCTTCTGACCACGCGCTCGCAGGTTCTCGCGCAGCCGATAGATCAGGTGGATCCCAGCGCTGTCGAGGTAGTCGACGGAGCTCAGGTCGAGCACCACTCCAAGCGCGGTGTTGGGCGTGGCCTCGCCGATCGCGTCACATATCTGTGTGGCGTTGGACAGGTCGACCTCGCCCGTCAGCGTCGCCACGACGACGTGCGGGCGGATGTCGAACTGCACGTCGGCCAGCATCACGCGGCCCTCAGCCGGCGGCGCATCACGATCTCGGTGCCGGTGCTCGTCGGCGTCAGCTCCACATCGCTCATCGCCGCGTCGATGATCCGCAGGCCGCGCCCGCGGTTGTCACCACGGGCCTCCCGCCATCGTCCCGTGTCGCGAACCGCGATCGTCACCTCGCCGTCGGACTCCGTCGCATCAAGCTCGAACCACGCCGGGCCGGGTGAGTACGCGTGCTCTACCGCGTTGGCGCAAGCCTCGCCGACGGCCAGCGTGATCTCGTTGACGTCGCCTGAGTCGGCGTCCCGCTCACGGAGCCAGCGGCGTATGACCCGCCGCACGCCGGCAAGCGTGCCCGGGTCGGCTGCCAGGTGCATGCGCAACTGCGCCGGCACGGGGAGGTTGTGCAGCACCAGCATCGCCACGTCGTCGTCGAGGCCCTCGGGCGGGACCAGGCCCCGCATGGCGCTGCGGCACACCTGCTCCGCCGAGCCTGCAGCGCTGACCATCGTCAGGAGGTCGTCGATCCCTTGCGCAAGCGCGGTGCCGCGCCGTTCGACCAGCCCATCGGTGTACATCACGATCATCTCGCCGCTTGCCAGCGTCAGCTCGTGCTCGGGACAGTTCCCATATGGGAACGCGCCCAGTGGCGCTGCGGGCTCGACTTCGATCGCGCCCGCGCGCGTCGGCCCGAAGATAATCGGCGGCAGGTGGCCCGCGGTTGCGAGAGTCAGGCGCCCCGTCTCGGCGTCGAACACGGCGTACGCCGCCGTCGCCATGGGGCGCTCGCGCATCGTCTGGACATAGCGGTCGACGAGCTCGAGCGTGCGGCCGGGCGCGTGGCCCTCCAGCGCGTAGGCGTGCAGGGCGAAGCGGACCTCGCCCATCAGCGCGGCGGCCCTCATGCCGTGTCCGACGACGTCGCCGATCGCGATCCCGACCAGCCCGTGAGGTAGCTCGATCACGTCGTACCAGTCGCCGCCGACGCCGTCGCGGGCCGGCAGGTACCGCGCCGCAACGCCGACGCCCACGACGCCGGCCAGCTCCCTGGGCAGCAAGCTGCGCTGAAGCACCACCGCCAGCCGATGCTCGCGCTCGAGCGCCGAGTAGAGCCGCGCGCGCTCGATGCCGGGGGCGACACGCGCGGCGGCAACCTGGAGCACCGCCAGGTCACGCTCGCCGAATATCCGTGGAACGAGCGATCCGACGTGCAGCACTCCGATCAGATCGCCCTCGACGACGAGCGGCAGGCCCAGCAGCGAGCGGATGCGTTTCTCGCGCAGGATCGGGTTGAGGATGTCGGCATGATCGACGTCGGCGATCGCAATGGCGACGCGCTCGGCCGCGATCCGGCCGGCAAACCCCTTTCCGAGCGGGACCCGAACACCCTGCTCGACCTCCTCCTCGATGCCCTTCGCGGCGCGCGCGACGAGCTGGTGCGTCTCGGGGTCGTACAGCAGGATCGCGACCGTGTCGACCTCCAGGGCCTGCTGGACGCGCACGAGCACCTCGTCCAGCAGCTCGTCCAGGCCAACCTCGGAGAGCGCCGGGTCGCTCAGACCGCTGAGGATGCGAAGCTGATCGGCGGGCGCGAGGTACGGCGAAGCCGGCGGCAGGACGACCTGCCCGGCTCCGGGCTGGGGCGTCTCGAGGTGCTGCGATCCGGTTGTCACGAAACGAGGATGTTCCTGCCCGCTGCGGCCAGGAAGCAATCTGCCGGGGGCTATCCGGGGATCAGGCCCTCGCCGCTGAACTCCGCCTTGGCCTCCTCAAGGGAGACATCTGGCGGAGGCAGGATCACCTCAGAAGCCTCCAGCCTGTCCTCGGTGACGGGTGAGCCGTGCTTGCGCACGAAATCGAGCAGCTCGTTGAACACCGAGCGGAACTGCTCCTCGTCCTTGGTATCGCAGGCGGCGACGGCGCGGTTGTCGAGCTCGTTCAGCGCCTCGACGTCGGACTCCCCGAGCTCGTACTGCCCCTCGGTGGAGATCCTGACGATCACTGCCCCTGCCCGTCGCTCGGGGCGGCCTGCTGGGT
>DASYFZ010000717.1:0-4483 GCA_036000295.1 Solirubrobacteraceae bacterium | reverse complement strand
GGCTGCGGCCTGGCGCAACGCGGCGACGAGCTCGTCATGGTCGACGTGCTGCACGTGGCCGTCGCCCGCGAGCTCCGGCAACGAGACGTCGTCGGGAAGCGCGACTTGCGAGGCGCCCACGGCCCATCCCGCGGAGTCCGGGACGAACTCCCTGGTGGGACCCGTGCCCGTGTGGATCACCGGGACGCCACAGGCCATCGCCTCGAGAGCCGGCAGGCAGAAGCCCTCGCCGCGATACGGCGCCACCAGCACGTCGGCGGCTCGGTACAGAGATGCCATCTCGCGGGCCGGAATCTCCTGGTCGAGGTACACGACCGGCGCGACATCCGCGCGGGCGGCGAACTCCTGCACACGCGACTGCGAGGTCTGTCCGCGATACCAGGTGCCGGTTCCGAAGTCCTTGATCACCAGCGCGACGTCGTCGTCGGCACCGAACGCCTCCTCCCACGCGGCCAGTAGCAGGTCCACGCCCTTTCGCCAGATCGTGCCGCCGACGAACAGGAACACGCACGACGCCTCGGTCGGCAGCGCCATCGCGGGGCCTTGCGCAGAGAAGCGCTCCGGGTCGAATCCGTTCGGGACCACCTCGACGATCCCGGCCGGCAGGCCCGCGGCCACGAAGCGCTCACGGACGTACTCGCTGGGGACCCACACACGATCGGCAGCAGCGCGCGCATTGCGTACCCATTCCGCCGGCGGCGGTCCGTACTCCCATGGGATCACCATCACCGTCGGGCCCTGCGTCACCGGGCTGAAGTCGTGGGGCCAGGAGTGCGCGATCCCGGGGACGAGGTTGCGAACCGGCTCGCCGCCCGGCGCGCGGTGGTGCACCGTGGCGCCGAGATCCTCGAGACCGCCGGCGATGCCGTCATTGACAGTGGCGAGCGACGCCGAGGAGCCGAAGGAGCCACGGATCACGTACGCCGGCCGCGCCGGATTGGCGAAGCGAGACAGCGCCCCCTCCGCGGCTTCGCGCAGGGTGTTGGCGGTGCCGTCAGGGCCGAACCGCTCGATCAGACGCCGCCGCGCAGGCTCAGCACGCGTGGCAGCGGCATCCCAGTCGGTCGCGATCTCGCGCATCTTGGCCGCCAGGTCATCGACGTCGGGATCGAACCAGCGGTGGCCCTGGTAGAGCGTGTTGAACAGCTCCGCGTCATTGGGGACATCGATCAGGTCTCCGTCCACGAGCCAGCTTGTGTCCGCGTCCATGAACTCCCGCTGGCCGCCCCAGCGGCTGGCGATCGTCGGCAGGCCCATTGCCTGGGCCTCCATGTACGGACGACCCCAACCCTCGCCGCGGGACGCAAGCACGTAGGCGTCGGCGGCCGCGTAGAGACGCGGCATGTCGGCCGTGTCGAGGACGTCGGTCAGCATGTAGACGGGCGCCAGCTTGCTGAGCGCCGCGCCGAAACGCTGCTGGAGCATCGTCTGGATGCGACCCTCGACGTATCCCTCCTCGCGGTAGAACGATCCGGTCTTCAGGACCAGCGCGACGGGGTCATCGGCCGTGAACGCCTGACCCCAGGCGGCCAGCAGCGTCTGCCAGCCCTTGCGCTCGGAGAAGTCGAAGTTCGTCAGGAACACGAACCGGCCGGGCTCGACCTCGAGCGGGTACGGATCGACGCCCGGAGAGAACAGGTCGAAGTCGATCGTCCCACCGACGATCCGCATCTTTCGCTCGGGAATGCCGCTGTCGGCGAACGCCTCGAAGTTGTGCCGGCAGGGGATCCACAGCTCGTCGCGCCGCAACACCGGCGCCAGCCATGACTCAGGCAGCCGGTCGGTCTCGAACATCACCCGCGCGATGTTCACCGCACCGTGGAAGGTCGGGTTCTGCTCCCACGGCAGGTAGGTGTGCACTGCCACGTCGATATGCCGATTGGACCGCGAGGTCTGACGGCGGAGCATCTCCTGCTCGGCGTCGGACAGGCCTGCGTCCTTGTCTGTCCAGCGCAGCTCCTGCAGTGCCGGCTCGTGGCCGGCCTGCTCCTGGGCGCGCAGGAATCCGCGTAGCTCGTCGGCGTGGCCAGACGTATCGCTCGCCGTTCCGATCCACTTGAACTGGGGTAGGGGCATACGCTCCTCGAGGGGGGCCGGCACGCCCTGGTGATCGGCACCGGGCTCAGACACTTGAACTACGGCGCGCGAGCGCGTGCAGGTCGCCGAGGGTGCCCGGGTGCGCCCAACGCAGGCCGGTGAAAGCTCCCCACGGAGGCCTGAGCGACAGCACGGCGTCGAGCGCTGCCGCGAGCGCGCGCTCGTCCGGAGCGGTTCCGGGATAGGGCAGCGCGACCATGTCCGGCGAGTTGGGCCCGTCGAGCCTGAGCTGGTCGACGAGCTGCGACAGCACGACGGCCGCGAGGTCGGGGTTGGCCTTCGGCGCGTAGATCAGCAGCGTCGCATCGTCAGATCCGGAGAAGTGCTCGGCGTAGGTGCTGAGCAGCGACGGCTCGGCGAGGATGTCGGCGGCGAAACACAGCGTCTTGAACCCACGTGCCCCCGGAATCTCGGCGATCGCCTCGGGCGCCGGCGCCGGGTCGCCTCCTGGGCGCGTGGCGACGACGCTGTATCCGAGCGGGAAGATCCCGCGCGCGTCAAGCTCTGAGAAGGTCGCGACGGTCGCCGCCATTGCGTGCAACATCGACTGGACCTGGGCGCGTTGCGCGTCCTTGCCGTCGGGATAGCGGCCCATCGTCGAGCCGACGTTCTGCAGCAATTGCGCGAGGGTGGCAAAGCAGTCGTTGCGCGGGCGGATGTCGAGCTGCGCGAAGCCGGCGCCGCCGAGGATCGTCGCGAGGCCGTGCGGGGTGTACCGAAAGAAGTCAAACGGCATCTCGTGCAGCTCCCAGGCGAGGGGCACCGTCATGTACAGGCGTCCTCCGGGACGCAGGACGCGGTACAGCTCGGCGATCACCGCGTCGGGGTTGGGGACGTGTTCGAGCACCTGCGTGCACAACACGCCGTCATAGGACTCGTCTTCGACGGGCAGGTCGTGCGCAGGCCCGACGTGGTCGACGGCGCGCGCGCCCGGGTGCACCGAGTGCTCCCAATCGGTGCTCTCGTAGTGCAGGTGGTCAAAGAGCTCTCGATACGGGCTGTTGCCTGCGCCGACGTCGATCAGACGACTCCCGGCCGGCAGCTCGTCGGCGACCCTCAGCGCGAACTCCAGCAACGAATCGCGCTCATGGGGAAGTTGCGCGGTGAATCGCAACAGCCCTTCGGACGGGGTCGGCCGCGTCGCGCTCATGCCGCCTCCGCCGCAGGCGCGCTCGCACCCAACGCGTCGTGGAGCAGCTCGGCGTAGCGGGCGCTGATCACGCGCCAGTCGTATTCGCGCTGCACGATCTCGCGTGCCTTTGCCGAGGTTGCGGACCAGTCGCGCCGCAGGCTTGCGCCGATCGCGCCGGCGAGCGCCGCCGGCTCGGGTGCGACCACCTCGAGGCAGTCGACGAGCTCGGGACTGAAACCGCGCGCACCGACCGGCGAGCTGAGCACGGGGAGGCCGGCCGCGAGGTAGTCGACGAGCTTGAGGTTCGAGCCGGACCCGACCTTCATCGGGTTGAGCGCGAGCGCGGCGTGCGCAAACAGCCGCTGCTTCTCGGCGTCGGAGACCCGGCCGTGGAGCACCACATTGGGCGGCAAGGCGAGATGGCCGAGCCCTGACGCCAGGTCGCCGACGAGATCGAACCCGACCTCGGGCAGCGACGCGGCGGCCTCGATCACGATCGCTGCGGCCTCGAGATTCGGGGCGTGGCCGCTCCCGGCGAACACACACCGTGGCGCGGTGAGGTCGCGCGCCGCCCACGGCGTGAACACCGCCGAGACGATGGACGCCCCATTGGGGACCACGTGGACGATGTCTGCGGCGACGCCGTAACGCTCGATCAGCCGACGACGGTCGTCTTCGGTGCAGCAGACGACCAGGCTGGCATGTGCGCACGCCTCCGCCTCGAGCTGGGCGACGAGCTCCACGGCCTTGCGTCCGCCTTCGTCGTCGCGGAACATCGAGGCCTTCAGGTCGGCCTCGACGTTCTGGGAGTCGTAGATGATCGGCATGCCAGGTGCGGCGGCGATCGCCTGACGCACCATGAACGGGTGGACCAGCACCAGCGCGTCGGCACCGGACCCGACCGCTGCGCGCAGCGCACGGGTGAACGGGTCCTCGCCGGTGGCTGCGAGCGCGAGCGCGACGTCGTCGGAGCTGGTGCCGGTGACGGCGTTGAGTTGCGCGACCGCGGCGCGGAGCTCTGGCCAGAACGGCACGTGCTGCTCAAAACCGGCCCGGGCTCGAGTGAGCGGCATCAGCGCGGGCCCGCCGTCAGTGTGGGCGAGGACGACCGCCTGAGCGGAGATGTCGGCCGGCATCGAACCCCAAAGACTCTGGATCCGAATGCCGCCGCCGTGGCGTGCCGGGTTGGAGGGGTACGTGTTGACCATGACGAACTCGAGCGGGTTGCGGTCGGCCACCGCGCGCTCG
Source organism: Solirubrobacteraceae bacterium (assembly GCA_036000295.1). Lineage (GTDB taxonomy): Bacteria > Actinomycetota > Thermoleophilia > Solirubrobacterales > Solirubrobacteraceae > Palsa-465. The sequence continues at coordinate 6 of DASYFZ010000717.1, read as the reverse complement.
GGCATG
>DASYFZ010000645.1:0-7803 GCA_036000295.1 Solirubrobacteraceae bacterium | reverse complement strand
AGCCGGCGCGGCGTGCTCGCACCACTCACGCGCCAGCGCTCTGGCTCTCGGGTCCCGTTGCTGTGCGATACCGCGGTCACGGACCGGTCAGCCACGTTTGACTTCCTCTCTCTCCGACGACCACGCAGCCTCGTGCTGCGTGCCCCATGTTAATCGCAACGGGTATGGTCGGCGGGTCACGACCGTTTCCGTTGCAACCGATGTGATCGAATCGGCCGGCCTCTCGGGAGCCGACGTCGCGGCGTGGTCTGAGTCGGCGCCCGTCGCTCACGACCTGTTCGACGCCGCGGCGCAATCGGTCGCTCAGTTCCTCACGCGCGGGACCGCGCTGCTCGGGCGCCTCCCGGAGCCGCGCGATCGCTCCGAGCCCGAACGTGCCGCCGCGGCTGCAATCAACGAGAGCCTGACCCGGGCGCGGGAGGCGTTCCTCGACGAGCACGTGGCCGATCTCTACGCGCGCCTGACCAACGACTACACGACGCCGGTGCGCCTCGAGCAGCTCGTCTACGACGCGGCCACCGAGGTCCCCGGCCTGACGCCCAGCCGCACCGAGATGGAGACCGAGCGCGCGCGAATGCTCGCCGACAAGGAGGGCCTCGAGCTCGCCCAGGGATTGCTCGCCTCCTACGTGCTCGCGGCGCCGGCCCCGGGCCGCCACCTGGTGACGACGATGCTCGAGCCGATGCCGGAGGCGCTCGAGCACATCGAGCAGCTGCGCGCCACCGGCGCCGTCGACCTGGGATCCGCGCGCGTGACCCGCACCGGCCGCGCGGGCGTCGTCGAGCTGGTCAACGTCCGGCACCTCAACGCCGAGGACGGAGCCACGCTCGGCCCGACCGAGGTTGCCGTCGACTTGGCGCTGCTCGATCCCGAGATCGAGGTGGGGGTGATGCGCGGGGCGGTGGTCGACCACCCCCGCTACGCCGGCGAGCGCATCTTCGGCGCGGGCATCAACCTCACGCACCTCTACCAGGGCCGGATCGACTTCCTGTTCTATCTCGTGCGCGACCTCGGCTACGTCAACAAGCTCTATCGCGGTCTCGCCACGCCGCGGGGGACCATCGAGAAGCTGTGGATCGCGACCGTGCAGCGGTTTGCGATCGGCGGCGCGTGCCAGCTCCTGCACGTGATGGATCACGTGATCGCGACCCGTGGCTCGCGCCTGTATCTGCCGGCCCGTAAGGAGGGCATCATTCCCGGCGCCTCCAACCTGCGGCTGCCACGGTTCGTCGGTGACCGCGCCGCTCGCCAAGCGATCCTCTCGGGACGCGAATGGACGGCCGGCGACCCCGACGCCGATGCGTTGTGCGACGAGATCGTCGATCCCGACGGGATGGACGCCGCGCTTGCCGGGCGCATCGAGGCCCTGACGAGCTCCGGCCTGATCAACGCCGCCGCCAACCGCCGCGCGATAAGGGTCGGCCAGGAGCCGCTGGAACTCTTCCGCGAGTACATGGCTACGTACGCGCGCGAGCAGGCCTACTGTCACCTGAGCCCGGCGCTCGTGCGCAACCTCGAGACGCACTGGAATGCCCACCAGCGCAACGCCTGACGCGGCGATCTGGGACGCGGCCGAGACGCTGCCGCGCGCGGAGTTGGCAGACCTCCAACTGCGCCGGTTGCGCGAGACCGTCGACCGGGTGCTGCGTGCCGATGGGCTGGGGGCGCGGCGGCTGGCCGACGCCGGCGTGTCGGGGGCTGACGACATCGGCTCGCTGGCCGACGTCGCGCGGATCCCGTTCATGACCAAGGCCGACCTGCGCGACCAGTACCCCTTCGGGCTGCTTGCCGTCCCGCGCGAGGAGCTCGTGCGCGTGCACGCCTCGAGCGGTACCCACGGCAAGCCGACGGTCGTCGGCTACACGCGTGCGGACCTCGACACGTGGACCGACCTGATGGCGCGCTGTATGACGATGGCCGGCGTGCGCCCCGGGATGCTGATTCACAACGCCAACGGCTACGGGCTGTTCACAGGCGGGCTTGGCTTTCACCAGGGCGGCGAGCGGATCGGCGCAACGGTCGTTCCCGTGTCCGGCGGGTTCACGGCGCGCCAGGCGTTGCTGCTAGGCGACCTCGGCGCGCAGGTGCTCGTTTCGACCCCGTCGTATGCGCTCGTGATTGCCCAGGCGGTGCTCGACAGCGGCCGCGACCCGCGGTCCCTGGGCCTTCAGCTTGGCCTGTTCGGCGGCGAGCCGTGGACCGAAGGGCTGCGGGCCGAGATCGAGCGCGTGATCGGACTGAAGGCGATGAACTTCTACGGCCTGTCGGAGATGTGCGGCCCGGGAGTGGCCGCCGAGTGCCTGACCGCCCGGTCCGGACTGCACGTCCAGGAGGACCATTTCCTGGTCGAGGTGATCGATCCCGGCAGCGGTGCGGCCGTGCCCGCGGGTAGCGAGGGCGAGCTCGTGCTCACCACGCTGACCAAGCAGGCGCTGCCGCTGATTCGCTACCGCACCGGCGATCTCGTGTCGATCACGTTCGATCCGTGCGAGTGCGGCCGCAGCACGATCCGGCTGATGGAGCTGCGAGGCCGCCGCGACGACATGCTGATCGTCCGCGGAGTCAACGTGTACCCCTCACACGTCGAGCACGTCCTGCTCAGCGTCGACGGCGTCGCGCCGCACTACCGATTGATCGTCGAGCGGACGGGAGCCATGGACGAGCTGACGCTGGAATGCGAAGCTGCGCACGGTGCTGACGCCGACGATCTCGCGGTGCGCATCAGCGGGCAGCTGCGCGAGCACATGGGAATCCGCTTCGAGATCCTGGTGCGCGAGCCCGGCACGATCCCCCGCAGCGAGGGCAAGGCCGTGCGCGTCGTCGACCGTCGCTAGCGCTACGCAGCTGCGGCGGCGCGCGTCCGCGCGATCGCGACGAACGCGTCCAGCGCGCCGGGCTCGGCCAGCGCGTCGCGGCTGGCGACGTCTTCGGGCTTGGCGCCGAGCAGGATGCGCTTGACCGGCAGCTCGAGCTTCTTGGCGGTCAGTGTGCGCGGGATCGCCGGCACGGCCTCGATCGAGTCCGGCACGTGGCGGGGGGACAGGGCACCGCGCAGGGCACCCGCGATCTGCTTGCGCAGGCCGTCGTTGAGCTGCTCGCCCGGTGTCAGCACCACGAACAGGATCAGCTCGCCTGGGCCGCCGGCGTTGTCCTCCAGGTGCACCACGAGGCTGTCGGCAACCTCGGGCAATTCCTCGACGACTGCGTAGAGCTCCCCGGATCCCAGACGCACCCCGCCGCGGTTCAGCGTGGCGTCCGAGCGGCCGGTGATCACGCAGCTGCCGCGGTCGGTGAACAGGATCCAGTCGCCGTGGCGCCAGACGCCGGGGTAGTAGTCAAAGTACGCCGCCCGGTAGCGCTCGCCCCCGGGGTCGTTCCAGAAGCCCACCGGCATCGAGGGCATCGGCGAGCGGATCACGAGCTCGCCCAGCTCGCCGACCACCTGCTTGCCGTCGGCGTCGAACGCGGCCACGTCGACCCCGAGGCACGGGCCGGAGATCTCGCCCCGGTACACCGGTAGCAGCGGGCCGCCCTGAACGATGCCGGTGCAGACGTCGGTGCCGCCGCTGCCGTTGTTCAGCAGCACGTCGGCGCCGAGCTGTTCGTAGATCCAGTCAAAGCCCTCCGGCGGCAACGGCGATCCCGCCACGCCGATCGACCGCAGCTTGGAAAGGTCGAACTGCTCGCCCGGCCGCAGCCCGACCTTGCGGCACCCCATCAGAAACGCCGGGCTCAGTCCCATCATCGTCGCCTTCGTCTCCTCGGCCAGGCGCCACTGAAAGCCAACGTCCGGGTAGACGGGGTTGCCGTCGATCAGCACGATCGCCGACCGCAGCAGCAGCGCTGAGACGAGCGCGTTCCACATCATCCACGCGGTCGTCGAGAACCACAGCAGGCGGTCGCGCGGCTGCAGGTCCCAGCTCAGGCCGTGGTTCTTGAGGTGCTCGATCGTGATGCCGCCGTGGCTGTGCACGATCGCCTTGGGCAGGCCGGTCGTTCCCGAGGAGAACAGGACGTAGAGCGGGTGGTCGAACGGCAGCGACTCGAACTGCAGCGGCGCCGGCTCGCCGACCAGGTCGTCCCACTCGATCGAGTTCGGGATCTGGTCGTCGCGGCCACCGCGATACGGCACGTGCACGACGTGCTCGAGCGTCGGCAGCGCGGCGCGGATCGTCGCGACGTCGGCGCGCCGGTCGATCGTGCGCTCCCCGTAGCGGTAGCCGGCCACGGTGAGCAGCACCTTCGGCTCGACCATCCCGAACCTCGCCGTCACGCTGCGGGGCCCGAACTCCGGCGCGCAGGTCGCCCAGATCGCCCCGAGACTCGCCGTCGCGAGGAACGCAACCAGCGTCTCGGGGATGTTCGGCATGTAGGCGACAACTCGGTCCCCGCGCTTGACGCCCATCCGCTCCAGGCCGGCGCGCGCCCTCGCCACCTGGTCGCGCAGCTCGCCGAAGGTCAGCACGATCGGAGCCCGCGTCTGGGAGTGGGCGAGCACCGCAACCTCGTCGCGGTCCTCCTCGGGCCCGAGCGCATGTTCGGCGTAGTTCAGGCGCGATCCGGTGAACCACTTCGCGCCCGGCATCTCGTGCCCGCTCAGCACGTGCTGATATGGGGCGTGCGCGCGGATCCCGAAGAACTCCCAGGCGGCACCCCAGAAGGCCTCGAGGTCTGAGACCGACCACCGCCACAGGTCGTCGTAGTCGCTGAGCTGCACCCCGCGGTTCTCGCCGACCCAGCCGATGAAGCGGCCGACCTGCGACGACTTGAGCGCGCCGGCCCGCGGAGTCCAGAGGACCTCGGGCTCGGTCACTACTGCTTCGCGTCCTGCAGTGCCCGCCACACGGTCTCACCGTTGACGGGCATGTCGACGTGACGGATGCCGTAGGGCGTCAGCGCGTCGACCACGGCGTTGTGGACCGCGGGCGTCGATCCGATCGTTCCGGATTCCCCGATCCCCTTGACGCCGAGCGGGTTGATCGGGGTTAGCGTCTCCATCGCCACGCGCTCGAACTGCGGGAACTCGGTGCTCGCCGGGAACATGTACGTCACGAGGTTGGAGTTCTGCGGGTTGCCGTCGTCGTCGTACGTGAGCTCCTCGAACAGAGCCTGAGCGATCCCCGCCGCAACCCCGCCGTGCACCTGACCCTCGACCACCAGCGGGTTGATGATCCGTCCCGCGTCGTCGACAGCGATCATCCGCTGCAGATCCACGCTGCCGGTCTCGACGTCGACTTCGACCACAGCGATGTGCGCGCCGAACGGGAACGTCGGCTGGGCCGCCGTGAAGTCGACCTCGGCCCGCAGCTCCTGCAGCCGGTCGGCGCTCTGGAGCCTGCCGGCCAGGTCGCCCCAGCTCAGCGCGGCCTGCGGCGCGCCGGCCACGTGGAAGCGCCCGGCATCGACATCGAGCACCATGTCGTCGGGGTTGGCCTCGAGCTCCTCGGCGGCCAGCTTCTTGGCGATCTCGACGACCTCCTCAGACGCCTGTCCGGCGGCAACGCCACCGATCTGAGTCGACTTCGAACCGTACGTGCCCGTACCCCGTGCGACGACATCGGTGTCGCCCTTCAACACCATGATCTTCTCGATCGGAATTCCCAGGCGCTCGGAGGCGATCATCGCGAACGTCGTCTCGTGGCCCTGTCCCTGCGAGAGCGAACCCGTCTTGACGACAGCCTCGCCGTCGCCGGTGATCTCGACCGATCCAAACTCCGTCTCGCTGATCCCGTTGGTGACCTCCACGTACACACAGATCCCGATGCCGAGCTGCTTGTGGGTGCCGTTGTTGCGGCGCGCGGCTTGCTCGGCGCGCAGCTCGGCGTAACCGGCCTGCTCGAGCGCAAGGTCCAGTGCGCGCTCGTAGTCGCCGATGTCGTAGTGGGCCCCCGACGCGGTCTGGTAGGGGAACGCGTCCTTGGGAATGAAGTTCTTGCGGCGCACCTCCGCCGGGTCCATCGACAGGTCCGCGGCAAACATGTCCATGGCCCGTTCGAGCGCCTGCGTAGCCTCAGGACGGCCGGCGCCACGCACCGGGCCGGTATGCGTGGTGTTGGTCACCACCGCCCTGATCTCGATCTCGATGTTCGGAATCTGATAGACGCCGCTGGCCATCATCGCGGTCAGATTCGGCAGGAACGCACCCAGGCTGGGATACGCGCCCGCGTCTTGCAGGATGTGCCAGCGCAGCGCTTCCACCGTCCCGTCGCGCCTGCCTCCGATCTCGAAGTCGATCCGCTGCGCGCGGCCGTGGTGCATCGCGACCAGGTTCTCGCTGCGCGTTTCGGTCCAGCGAAGCGGCTGGCCAGTCTTGCGCGCCAGATAGGCGATCAGCACGTCCTCGACGCCCAGGCCCTTGCCTCCGAAGCCGCCACCGACGTCCGGTGCCACGACTCGGACCTGGTCGGCCTCGAGCCCGAGGACCATCGACAATCCCATCTTGTCCTGGTGCGGCGTCTGGGTCGACAGCCACACCGTGATGCGGCCGTCGTCGCCGGCGATGGCGGCGGTGGCGCGCGGCTCCAGCGGGCATGCCGCTAGCCGCGGGCTGATCACGGTGCCGCTCGTCGTCACTTCGCACGAGGCAAACAGGTCGGTCGCCTCGAGCGGGCGGTAGCCGCACGTGTTGGTGCCGACCTCCGGGAACAGGAGGACCTCGTCGCGCGCCGCTTCGGTGATCTCGGTGACCACTGGCAACGGCTCGTAGTCGACGTCGACAAGCTCTGCGGCGTCGACGGCGCCGGCGCGGGTCTCGCTGAGCACGACCGCGACGATGTCACCGACGAAGCGGACCGTCTCGGAGGCCAGGAACGGGCGGAACATCCCCTCGGGGATGCCGAGGAACGGCGGCTGTGGGTTGACGGTCAGCTCGACGTCAGCGGCGGTGAACACCTGGGTGCCGGGCAGCTCGCGAGCTGCCGAGGCGTCGAGCCCGGTGATCTTGGCGTGCGCCCAGGGCGAGCGCACGAAGTTGACATGCAGCGCTCCATCGAGCGGTAGGTCGTCCACATATTGTCCCTGTCCGCGCAGGAACCGCGGGTCTTCCCGCCGACGCACTCGCTGTCCGATGACGTTGGCCAAAGCGGGCGAAGCTTTGCACACTCACACGCGCACGGCCACTAGGCCGATCGCCATGAGCACGAGCGCCAGCCATAACGCCGACAACGCGCCCTCGAGGGGATCTGCCAACCGCTGCTTGGACAGCTCGATTACGCTGCCGTCGTCGAGTCGCTGCTGTCCCTCCACCGATGCGGTGCGGCGCCGGAGCTCACGTGCCGGAGTGCTGAGACGGCGCTGGGCCGCGCTGAGCATGCAACACGCTGCCGCGACGAGGATGCCGGCCGGCCTGATCGCGAGCGCGTTGACGAAGTAGCCGGTGAATGCGGGAAACCCGCCCCAAGCGATCGCAAACCATGCGTCTGAGTGAAACCGTCCGCCCCACAGCTCGAGGTTGTAGGCGGGGACGATGAACGCTCCGACCAGCACCAGTGGGATCAGCAGCGGCGAGACGATGAAGATCCCCAGGACTCCGATCGCCACAGCTCCGACGAGCCCGGCGGCGGCAAGCACGATCAAGGCCGTGCGGCTGAGCCTCGTGTTCAGCGGACGGCCGCGCAGCTCGTCGAGCGCGTGCGCGCTGATCCCGACCGCCAGAAAGAACGCCACGAGCGCGGCCGCCAGGCGGTCGGCGTGGATCGTCGCCGCCGCAGCGGCCCCGAGCGCGACGTAGCTGAGGTGCCAGAGCGTGTAGGGCGGATGCAGGATCGTGATGAGATCGCGCCAGCCTCCCGAGGACAGGGCATA
>DASYFZ010000533.1:0-3150 GCA_036000295.1 Solirubrobacteraceae bacterium | reverse complement strand
CGACGGGAACGCTGCCGGTAGATCGTCGAACCGCGCGGAGTCGGCGACCTCCTCGGCCGGCCGGCCGTTGATCGTGTCGATCCGGACCATCGACGCGAACCGCTCGGACCGCCGCGGCGGGCGGCGGGGTCCGGTCACCGTATCGCCGGACAGCAGCTCGCAGCGCTTGACCTGCGCCGCGGAGATGTAGACGTCGTCTTCTGACTCCTCGCCCGGCTTGATGCGCACGAATCCTGAGCCGTTGGGAACGAGCTCGACCACTCCCTCGATGGTCTCCTCTGCCGGGGTGCGCTCCTCACGCTGCTCGCGCGCATCACCCTCTGAGCCCTCGTCACTCGGCTCGGCGGCGCCTTCCTCCGCCTGGTCGTCCTCGCGGGCGCTTGCCCGCCCACGCCCGCCGCGGCGTCCGCGCCGGCGGCGCTTGCCCGCGGCGTCATCGTCCTTGAGCTCGTCGGCGACGGCTTCGGCCAGCTCCTCGGCGTCGGGGAGCTCCTCCGACCGGTCGTCCTGCTCCTGCGGCTCCTCGGGCTCTTCGCCCGGCGACGCGTCCGTCCCGCCCTGGCGGGACAGGATCGCGCCGATCAGCTCGGGTTTGCGGAGACGGCGGTACCCGTCTATCGAGAGCTCCGACGCCATCGCGTGCAGGTCGGCGAGGGGGCTGGATTCAAGCGCGGCACGGTCGACGATCGACATGGTTGACCTCCTGTGGCTGGATCGGTGGGCTCCGGTCGCGTTGGGCCAGCGACCGGCGATGCAGCACCAATCTAGCGAGGATGGCGGCGCAGTTCCTCGGCCAGCGTCGCCGACGAGTCGATCTCCGCGCGCCCCGCCAGGACGGCTTCGACCGCCAGGAAGTCGGCGACCTGCTCGAGGTCGTGGACCCGCAAAATATCCGCGCCAGCCGCGACACCGTGCGCGACGGCGGCGAGCGTGCCGCCCAGCCGCTCGCGCGGCGGCCGGCTCGTAATCGCCCCGACGAAGTCCTTGCGCGAAACCGCGAGCAGCAGCGGGCGACCGAACGAGCGCAGGTCGCCGAGTGCCCGCAGCACCTGCACCGTCTGCCACGGCGTCTTGCCGAAGTCCGGCCCGGGATCGAGGATCAGCTGCTCGAAAGCGACTCCCCGTCCAACGGCGACCGAGATTCGCTCCGTCAGGAACTCGTGCACGTCCGCGACGACCGTCCCGTCGAGCCCCGGATCGAGCAGCTTCTGCTTGGGCGCCGCGCGCGTGTGCATCAGCACGAGCCCGGCGCCGGTCTCGGCGCAGACGTCGGCGAGCTCGGGATCCCGCAGACCGCTGACGTCGTTGACGATCGCCGCACCGGCCGCGATCGCCGCGCGAGCCACGGGCGGCTTGTACGTGTCCACCGACACCAATGCACCCAGGTCCCCGGCGACCCGCTCGATCAGCGGTACGACGCGCTCGATCTCCTCATCCGAGCCGACCGGCGGGCGGTTCGTGACACCAGACTCTCCGCCGATGTCGATCACGTCCGCGCCGGAGCGCAGCAGCGATGCGGCCAGCGTCACGCGATCCTCCAGCGTCCGGTGCATTCCCGCATCCGAGAAGGAGTCGGGCGTCGCGTTGACGATGCCCATCAGCCACGGCCGCCCTCCGAGCTCGGCCGTTCCGCGGGTGGTGCGAAGCGCAAGCGCCGAGTCGGTCACGGCACCGCGTCGCCGACGACTTCGCCGGCGTCCGCTCCGGCGCGGCCGCGCGCCCCGGGACGAGTTGCAGCCGGGTCGGGCGTGCGCCACGCCCGGTAGCAGACCGACGCCTCGAGCATCGCGGCGTGCACTCGCAAGCACGAGTCACACGAGCCCAGGTGCTCGAGCAGCCAGTCTTCGTCGTCCACGGCGACCGGCTCACGGTCCTGGCGGCGGACCATCACCGTGAGCGCTCGCTCGCGGTCGGCGCACGAGTCATCGGGCTCATCGTCGACGCCCCGCCGCCTCGCGCGCAGGGCCAGCCGGGCGCGCGAGACCAGCATGCCGGCGGCGTACGGGCTGATCTGCAGCACGGTCGCGATCTGCTGGTGTGAAAGCCCCACGAGATCGCGCAGCGCAAGCGCCTCGCGCTGATCGGCCGGGAGCTGGGCAGTGGCATCCGCGACTTCGCGCGCCACCGCGTCCGCCAGCGTCACGGACCCGGACGCCGAACCAGGCGCGTGCGCCAAGCCCGTCGCCTCCTGCGCACGCGAGCGGCACGCCTGCACCGCGCCGGTCAGACGGTCCATCCGGTCCGTTCCACCGGTCACGAACGCCTCATGAGACGCGTGAATCGCAAGCGCCCCTGCGCCAAGCATCCTCACGCAGTACTCATACACCTCATCCATCGACCGCGAGGTTACTCGTCGCCCGGTACGTACTCCGCCCGCGCCTCGTCGTCGAACCGCTGCGCCTCGAGCCCGACCCGAGCGTCGTCCCAGCCGAGCTCCGCGCTCATCGCGCGCGCCACTCGCAGAGGCACAGCGCCGTTCGAGTCGCGGATCGTGCGCGCAGCCACCAGTCCCAGCCTGGTTCGCCGAAGCAGCACGTCGCCAACGGTCAAAGCCTGCTCTCGCGACGCCGAGAACGGGGCCTCGACGAGCAGATCGGGGTGGCCCGCCACGATCGGCCCCGCTAACTCCAACCGTGTGCCGGCGAGCGCGAGCAGATCGTGGGAAGCGTGGCCGTAACGCGCGGCCATCGCCGCATAGGACTCCTCCGGTACGCCGGACACGCGGGGCAGGCTGTCCGGGTCGACAGGCTCGCCGAGCTGGATCTCCTGCGTCCGGCATGGGGCCTCGCGGCCATCGCGCTCGACGAGCCGGTCGACGGCGAGCTTGGCCATGCGCCGCCATGTCGTCAGCTTGCCGCCGGTGATCGTGATCAGACCGCTGGACGTCTCGTACAGCTCCGCCTTGCGCGAGATGTCGACCGACCGGCGGCTGTCGCCCGAGGAGATCAGCGGCCTGACCCCGGCGTACGCGCCGGTCAGATCGCCCGGCGCGAGACTCGTTCCGAAGAACGCATTGGTCGCGTCGAGCAGGTAGTCGATGTCGCCGGCGGCGGGACGGACGCGATCGATATCGCCGTCGTAGGTGCTGTCGGTAGTGCCCAGCAGACTCGCGCCCAGCCACGGCAGCGCGAAGATCGAGCGATCGTTGCC
>DASYFZ010000509.1:0-2756 GCA_036000295.1 Solirubrobacteraceae bacterium | reverse complement strand
CCCCTCTCGACCGATCCACCAGATGCCACTGCTTGACAGAAGTGACTGCCTGCCTCACAGTTCAAAACTGACTTCAGTTTAGCACGTACCGGAGGAGAATTGATGCATCGTCTCGTCATCGTTGGAGCATCGTTGGCCGGGCTGCGAGCCGGCCAGGCCGCGCGCGCCGCCGGGTTCGACGGTGAGCTGGTCATGGTTGGCGATGAGCGCCACCTGCCGTACACGCGGCCCCCGCTGTCCAAGGAGCTGCTGGCGGGTGAGCACTCGGTTGATCGCGTGAGCCTCCCCTGCGACAAGCTCGACGCCGAGTGGCGCCTCGACGTAGCGGCGGCGAGCCTGGACCGCCGTCGCCGGTGTGTCGTGCTCGCCGACGGCGACGAGGTTGCCTATGACCGGCTGATCGTGGCGACGGGTTCCCGCGCGCGATCCTGGCCGGGCGCCGGCGCGGATCTGGAGTCGGTGCACGTGCTCCGCGACCTCGATGACGCGCTCGCGCTGCGAGCCGCGTTTGACGAGCAGCCGCGCGTCGCGATCGTGGGCGCGGGCTTCATCGGGTGTGAGGTCGCCCAGACCGCGCGCAAGGCGGGCCTCGAGGTCACGCTGATCGATGTCGCCGCGACGCCGATGTTGCCGCTCGGTGCGGAGCTGGGCGCCTGGTGCGCCGAGCTTCACCGTGAGCACGGCGTCGACCTGCGCCTCGGGACCGGAGTCGCCGGACTGCTCGGCCACCGCCGTGTCGAGGCGGTCGAGCTCAGCGATGGCGAGCACGTCCCCGCCGACGTCGTGGTCGTCGGCCTCGGCGCGCTCCCGAACACGGAGTGGCTGGCCGGCAGCGGGCTGCAAGTGGACCCCGGCCTCGCGTGCGACGCGACGCTGACCGCCACCGGCGACCCGGACATTCTCGGCGCCGGCGACATCGTCTCGTGGCCCCACCCGCTGGCCGACGGCGACGCGATCCGGATCGAGCACTGGACCGTCGCCGCCGAGCAGGGGCAGCTCGCCGGCCGCAACGCGCTGATGTCACCGGATGAACGCAAGCCCTATGACGCGCCGCCGTACTTCTGGTCAGACCAATACGACGTGAAGATCCAGGCCCTGGGACTGCCCGGCCGGGCCGACCGTCTCGGGATCCTCGAAGAATCGCCCGACCGGTCTCGGGTCGTGTACGCGGGCGAGCGCGATGGCCAACTCGTGGGCGTCATCGCCATCAATGCGGCCAGGCGCCTGGGCGCGTACCGGCAGGCGTTGGCAGACCCGGTCGCGTTCGAAGAGCTGCGCGCGAGGGTTGCCGCTGACCCGGGCGCGTTGGGCGCGCCCGTGGGCATGGGGGGCCGAGTGTGACGGGCGTTCCACTGGGTGCTAGCAAAGCTTCAGCTAATCAGCTTGCGCGCTAGCTAGGATCGTGCTAACCTGCTAGCACACACCCCGCAAGCTCAGGAGACTGAAATGGCTACCAGCAACACCCGCACCACCCAGAACGCCGCGACCCCGGATCTAGAAGCCGCGTCGCAGCGCATCCGCGAGGCCAATGAACGTATCGTGGCCGCCGGCTCCAAGGTGACCATCGCCTACCTCGACGGTGTCGAGCGCTACGTCGCCGGCGTCACCGACGCCGAGCGGAAGCTGGGCGAGCAGTCGCAGAACGAGGCAGTCGCGCAGATGTTCAACGCGCATGCCAAGCTGACCGAGGATCTGGTCAAGGCGACCGTTGCCGCCACGCGCGAGCTCATCCCCGCTTAGACGGTCACTCTGATGCGGCGTCGGCCGAGTTCGGCCGTCGCCGCCGAGGGGTCGTCGAGATCCCCGTGAAGGATTGGTAGATCTCCAGCATCGCCCGCCGTTGACGGGGGGTCAAACGTGGATCTTCCTTGATCGCCGCCAGTGTCTCCGAGCCCTCGTCGCCGTTTGGCGTGACGCCGGCTTGTTCATACAGCGTCTCGGCCGACACTTTGAGCGCATCGGCGATCGACTGGACCACCTGCTCGGAGGGCTCGCGCAGACCGCGCTCGATCTGTGACAGGTAGGGGTTGGAGATCCCTGCCAGTTCGGCAAACTGCCGCATGGAGTACTCGGAGATCTCCCGGTTGCGCCGGATGAACTCGCCGAGCGGTGATGCCTTGCGGTTGGCCACGTTTCAAGCATACGGCGAGTTGTGTGCGAACGCCGCCCATTGGACCCGTCGGTACCTGCTCTCATCGCGCGTCCCACTGGAACCAGCGGATGCCGATGCCGGCGAACACGATGATGTAGCCAAGGCAAACCAGCACCGAGAGGGTGTCGCGGCTGGACCACGCGTGCAGGTCAAGTACCCCGGCGAACAGCGTCATCACCGCTCCGACCGGACTCCAGCGCGCGACCGAACTCCAAAAGGAGCCAAGGTCGCCGCTCTGGCCGAGAAGCCCGAGCAGGATCAGGACGGCGAATAGCACGCGCGCGACCGCCTGGACGCTGTCGGCTGACTTCACCAGACCGACCAGCGCTTGGCCGAGGCTGAGGAACACCGCCCCAGCCAGGATCGAGACCAGCAACACCAGCGCGTACTGCCCGGCGGAGGGTGAGATGTGGTGGATCAGGCTGCCGATGATCACGACCGCGATCGCGATGATCAGGTTCGTGACGGCCTGCATCGCCAGGCGGCTGGTCATGATCGTCCAGGTGGGCGCCGGTGTGACGCGCAGCCGCTGGAACACGCCCTTCTCTCGGTCTCGCGCGACCGTGAGCGCGTAGCCGATCAGCGCCGTCGACAGTAGCCCGTA
>DASYFZ010000483.1:0-3826 GCA_036000295.1 Solirubrobacteraceae bacterium | reverse complement strand
CGAATGTGGTGGGAAAGCCCGACCCCAGCGACATGTTGTCGATGACGGACAATGTCGGGACGAGCCCGAGATCCTGCTGCACGAACCGGCACCCGAGCCGGTAGGAGCCGACCGGCGACTGGAACGGCAGCTCCTGACCCTCAATCCGGATACCACCACCCGGATCGGGCTGGTGGTATCCGGAGAGGATCTTGATCAGGGTCGATTTCCCCGATCCGTTCTGTCCCAGGAGGGCATGAACCTCGCCGGCGTCGATGCTCATGCTGACGCGCGACAGCGCCTTGGTACGAGTGAATGTCTTCGACACTCCTTCGACTTCCAGAACTGAGGTCATGCTCTCCTCCGGGACGTGTGCTGCTCGTGAGCGCTGACTACTGGACGTGCCAGAGCTGCTTGAACTGGTCGAGCCCGTTCGTCGGCTGGTTCCAGGACGTGCTGCTGCCGACGGCGGCGTTGATGTTGTCGTGCGTCAGGATCTGCGTCGGCTGGACCGTGGACCGCTTCACGTCGATCGGCATACCCTCGGAATCCCGGAGCATCGCGTCCATCATCACGTAGGTGGAGTAGATGGGTGAGAAGCCAGTCCACGCGGTCTGCGTGCCGGATTTCAAAGCGGCGACCGCGGTCTCGTCAGCGGCCTCGCCGATGATCTTGACCTTGCTCCCGAGCCCGGCCGCGTTGAGCGCGGAGTTGATGCCGGTCGCGAACGGGCCGACGTCGAAGGCCATGTAGTTGGCGTCCGGCGTCGTGCGCAGCGCCGACACCATGGTGCTCGGGACCTTGCCGGCGGCCAGATCCGGGATGGTGATGTTGATGATCTTCACCGTGCAGCCCGGACAGAGTTTCTTGACCTGGGCCTGGAATCCATCCGTGAACCCGCCAAGGATCGGGTAGGCGGGGATGTGCTCCACGAGCACGTTGCCCTTCCCGTTGGAGTCGGAGATGAAGAAGTTCGCGAGGACCGTGCCCATCAGATAATCACTGTCATAGCCGTTGGCGTCGACGATCACCGGATCTTGGACGGTGACGGGGTACACCGCCGTCAGCACCCACTTCGCGCCGGCTTGCTTGACCTTGTTGATCACCGCCGACGTCAGCGGGACGCCGGCCTCGGCGATGTAGTCGGCCTTCTTCGTGATCGCGTTGTCAACCGCGGCGTTGAAGGTCGCCGGGTTGGCGGGGTCGTAGCTGACCTGGTCGTAGCTCCAGCCGACGGACGCGGCCAGCGACTTCAGCGAATTCTGGAGCTTCACGTTGTTCGGATCGCTCGTTGCGAGCATGACGAGCTTCTTGCCCTTTGGCGGGGCCGACTTGAGTGGGGTCGAGATCGTGATCTTGGTCGGGTTTGCCTCGTAGGGCTGGAGCTGCGTCTTCGCTGTCGCGACTCCTGCCGACGCGCCGCCCGTCGACGTGCCGGTGGAGGCGCTCCCGGAGCTGCTGCTGGAGGCGCTCCCGGAGCTGCTGCTGGAGCCGCTCCCGGAGCTGCTGCTGGAGCCGCAGGCCGCGAGCGCGAGCGCGAGCACGAGAGTGCCGATGAGCGCGGCGAGTCCGCGGACGTGCGGTGTGCCTCCCTTCCGGCGGTCGAGTTTCGAGTGGGACGTCATACATGTCTCCTTTGGTGATTTGTGAATGTGAGGGTCACGATTGGCGTTACAGGGATGGTTTCGGACACGCGTCGCACGCGGTTCGGGTCCGTACGTCCTGTCACTTCAGTCCGGGTGTGAACCAGCCTGAGAGCTTCCGATGACGCCGGCGGCGGCGGTCTCCGCCTGGGCCTCCGAGCCGGGCGCAGGCTCTGCCGGGCCTCCGGTCGAACCGCGCCCCAGCCAGCCCTTGATCCGATGCCAGTGCTGCGAGGGCGTGCGCTGGATCGACAGGGCGACGGCGATGATCAGTGCGCAGCCGTTGAACATGTCGCTCAGCCAGCTGGCGCCGGAGACGAGCTGCAGTCCCTGCACGCCGATGGCCAGCACGTAGATGGCCAGCAGCGTTCCCCAGACGTTGAACCGGCCGGGTGTCAGCTGCGTCGAACCGAGGAACGCGGCGGCGAACGCGGGCAGCAGCAGCGTGCCGCCGAAGTTGAGAGACGGGCCGTTCAGCGAGGAGAACATGACGCCGGCCAGGCCGGCCACGGCCGCCGAGGTCAGGAACGTGAAGGTCGTGTAGCGCTCGATCCGGACACCGGACAGCCGGGCCGCCTCGGTGTTGCCGCCGATGGCGTAGAGGTAGCGCCCGACGGGCGTGTGCGCCGTCAGCCACCAGAGCACGACCCCAAGGATGATGAGGTACAGCACGACGATCTGGAAACCGAAGACCGTCGTCTGCGTGAAGTTGTTGAACGCCGTGGACGTCGGCGGGAGCGGCTGGCTGTTGGACGAGATGATCACCAGCACGGCCGCCAGGATCGAGCTCATGCCGAGCGTAGCGATGAACGAGTTGACGCCGAGCTTGACGACGATGAACGAGTTGAGCGCGCCGATGGCGAGCGCCACGAGTATGGCGGCGGCGAACGCCGCGACCCACGCCCAGTGGTTGTTGTTCATCAGGACGACCGCGAGGATCCCGGAGACGTTGGCCGTCGCCCCGACCGAGAGGTCATAGAGCCCGGCGGCGAGCGGGATCAGAACGGCGAGGGCGATCATGCCGGTGACCGCCTGCTGGGCGGCGACGCTGTGGAGCGTCGATGTCGTCAGGAACTCCGACGGCGTCCAGATGCCGAAGACGATGATGAACAGGGCCCCCAGATAGAGCCCGCTGAACCGGTCAAAGCCGGTGCTGAACTTCCGGCGCGGCGCAGTCTTCTCGGTCACGCTCACGATCTCGTCTCCCCGCTCAACTGACGGGTGGACGTTGGTCCGTCGACGTCAAACCAACCTGATGGACGCACCGGCACGGCGCGGCAACCATCTCGCATGAAGCACCCTCTCCTCCTGGGTGAATTGAACTCAGGTCGAATCGTAGACAGCCATCTCCAGGAAGTCAAGGTGATGCTGCGTTAGGACCGGCTAACACCCGCTGTAGACCGCCGCCATGCGGTTTTGGCGCCCGGGCTTTGACCCCGTCGAGCGGCTACGGGCGCCCCGCCGACAGAAGTGCCTTCACCTCAACGGCGGCCTCCATTGCGGCTGGCAGGCTCGCCGCTTCGGCGACGAAGTTGAAGCGCCGGCAGCCCACGGCGAGATACGGCGCGAGCGCCTCGGCCACCGCCTCAGCGGGACCACACGGCGCGTAGCGCTCAAAGCGCTCAAACGGCAGCCCATAGGCCGCCTCCATCGTCACGGCGAGTCGCTGCCTTGCTCGCGCGCTCGATGCGTCGAACGCGGTCCAGAGCTGAAGCGCGTGGTGCCAGAGCACACCGCCTCGCCGGGCCTGCGCGGCGGCGGCGTCGATGCGGCCGATCGCCTCCGCGAAGCGACGCGGAGAGACCCAGAGGCCCAGCCAGCCGTCCCCCAGCTGTCCCGTCCGCGCGAGCGCGGCGTCGGACCGGCCTCCGACCAGAACCGGGATGGGCATCGCCGGCGCCGGGCGGATGGCGCCGCGGAACGCGAAGAAGCGCCCCCGAAAGTCGACCTCATCGCCCGACATGAACTGGCGCACGCAGCGCAGGCCCTCGGTCGTCCGAGCCCCCCGCTCCCGAGGGTCGATCCCGCACAGCTCGTACTCGCTCGGGTCGTCTCCTCCGACCCCGACGCCGAAGGTGAACCGCCCGGGGGCGAACTGCGCGATCGTGGCGAGCTGACGCGCCACGATCGCCGGGTGACGCAGGGCCAGCAGATAGACGCCCGTCTGCACCCGGACGTCCGGGTGGGCGGCCAGGAGCGCAGCT
>DASYFZ010000426.1:0-2342 GCA_036000295.1 Solirubrobacteraceae bacterium | reverse complement strand
CGAGGTCTAGTTGGTTCTCGCCGAAGGCAGCGGCGGGGAGGCCGAACGCAGGGCTCGCTACGTCGCGATCATCACCGACGGCAACGGCCGTTGGGCCCGCCAGCGCGGGCTGCCGGTCGTCGCCGGTCATGAGGCCGGCGCCGACACCGTCAAGGCGCGGCTGCGCGACGCGGTCGATCTGGGAATCGAGCAATTGACGGTGTTCTCGTTCTCGACGGAGAACTGGCGGCGACCCGCCGACGAGGTCTCGGCGCTGATGGAGATGTTCGCGCGCCGGATCGAGTTCGAAACGCCCGAGCTGCACGAGCAGGGAGTCCGGATGCGCTTCATCGGGCGTCGCGCGGACCCCGTGTCGCCAGAGCTGATCGAGCGGATGGAGTGGGCCGAGGGCGTCACTGGCGAGAACTCGCGGATCACGTTGTTCGTCGCCTTCAATTACGGGGGCCGGGCGGAGATCGTCGATGCGGCGCGAACCTTTACAGGAGGCGATGAGGACGCCTTTCGCCAGCACCTGTACGCACCCGACATGCACGACCCCGATCTGATCATTCGAACCAGTGGCGAGCAGCGCAGCTCGAACTTCCTGATCTGGCAGGGGTCCTACTCCGAGCTCGTGTTCCGCGACGAGCTGTGGCCCGACTTCTCCCGGGAGGCGTTCGAGCAGAGTCTTGAGGAGTTCACCGCCCGCTCCCGTCGCTTCGGGGGCCGTTAGATGTCATCCGGCCGAAGGCCGCGCGGCGGCCGCCAGACGTCTCGGGACCGGCGCGAGCCGCGAGACCAGCGCGAGCCGCGCGAGCCACGGTCAGCGCCGCGCGAGCCGCGATCAGCGCCGCGGCAGCCCCGCGCCGGGTCGCGCGACCAACCGCCCGCCGCGTCTCGGGCGGCGGCCCGTCAGCGGTCGCGCCAGCGCAACCAGGAGCCGCGAGCGGAGCGGGCGCGAGGGAGGGGCTCGGAGCTGCTCATGAGGGTGCTGATCGCGATCCCGGCGGCGATTCTCGTGATCGTGTTCGTCAACGCGGGCGGCTGGCCGTTCGTCGCGTTCGTCAGCGCGATCGGCTGCATCTGCGCATACGAGCTTTATCGGATGCTGCACCGGTGGCGGCCGGTGCCGCTGGTCGGGTTCGCGGCGATCATCGGGATGGTGATCGCGGGCGTCTACGGCGGCCCGCGCCAGGTGCTCGAGGTCGCGGTGATCACCGTGCCGGTGCTGTTTCTGGTGGTCGTGGCCCGCGGGCAGACCCACTCCACGGTGGCGATCGCCGGGACGCTGCTCGGCGTGTATTGGATCGGGTTCGCGTTCGGGCACGCGGCGCTGCTGCGCGAGCTCCCGCACGGCAACGCCGTGATCATCGACGTGCTGATCGGAACGTTCGTGGGAGACACCGCGGCATACGCCGGCGGCCGGCTATTCGGCCGCCGTCCGCTGGCGCCGAAGATCTCGCCCAACAAGACCGTCGAAGGGCTGTTCTGCGGAATGCTGATGGCGATCCTCGGCGTGTTCCTCGCCGGCCTCTACCAGACGTGGTTGACACAGGGCGACGCGCTGCTGTTGGGCGTGGCGGTCGCGGTGCTCGGTCCGCTCGGTGACCTGTTCGAATCGCTGGTCAAGCGCGACGCCGGGATCAAGGACGCCGGCAGTCTGTTCGGCCCCCATGGCGGCGCGCTGGACCGCGCCGACGCGGCGCTGTTCACGCTCGTCGCCGGGTATTACGTCTGGGTCGCCGTGATCCATTGACGGGTCGCCGCCGACGATGCCCTCCCGGCGGCAGCCCCACGACGACACCGCGATCTGCAATCGCCAGCCGCACTCTGGTCGAGACGAGCGCTCCGACGTGACGCAGTCGAGTCGCCGGGGCTTTGGTCTACGTCGTGAGCTCTCACGAATCTCTACTATTTGCAGACACAATAAAATCTTACGATTTCCAGGGATAAAGTCCTCTTCTACCGGATACACACATAATCTCTCCCAGGCACCGCCGACCGTCGCGAGAACCGAGGCGACAGCGGTCGGAATTAGTCGTGCGGTCGTACCGACGCCTAACGATCCGGGAGACTGAGAGGTCATGCGCGAGGTCGTGTTACATGTGCGGGCGTCGGCGCTCGAGGATGTGCTGGACCGGCTCCTGCCGATCGTCGCCGGCGGCGTCCGCGAGCGGCCCCTGAGCCAGGACCACCTGGAGCTCCGGATGCGCGGCGAGAACGTGCCCGCGCTCGCGCAGTTGACCAGCGCGCTCGGGCCGCTACAGCACCAGATCCGCGAGCACGAGGTGTCCGACGACTGGCGCGAGCGCAGGCTGGCCGAGTACTCGAGCGACGTGATCGGCGGCCGGATCGTTGTTCGT
>DASYFZ010000397.1:0-31615 GCA_036000295.1 Solirubrobacteraceae bacterium | reverse complement strand
GCCGCGACCAACCGTCTACGGACCGTGGGAACGGACCACCTGCTGTCTGCCGGACATGCGGTCGGAGTCACGCGATTCGTCGCCCAGAGCTATGCGGCGTGGCCCTATGCGCGCACCGGTGGCCCCGTAAAGACAGAACAGGACCCGCTCGACCCCGCCCCTCCGTCCCAGATGCGCGAGACCCTCGAGGCGATCCGTCATCTGGAGGATGCCGTCGCCGCGGCGGACTGGACCGAGGGAATCGTGCTGCGTTACGGCGCTTTCTACGGCCCCGGTACGTCGATGGCACCCGGGACCGAGCAGTTCGAGATGGTTCGCAAGCGCAAGTTCCCGGTGGTCGGCACCGGCAGCGGCGTGTGGTCGTTCATCCACATCGCCGACGCCGCAGAGGCGACCGTCGCAGCGATCGAGCGCGGACGGCGCGGGATCTACAACGTCGTCGACGACGACCCGGCGAGCGTCGCCGAGTGGCTCCCGGCGCTCGCGCACGAGCTCGGCGCGCCGAAGCCGTGGCGCGTTCCTCGGTTCGTGGGGCGACTGGCCGCCGGCGAGGCAGGCGCAGTGATGATGACCGAGATCCGAGGCGCATCCAACGCCAAGGCCAAGCGCGAGCTCGAGTGGCAGCCGACCTATCCGAGCTGGCGACAGGGGTTTGCGGCGGCGTGAGCTCGGAAGACAGACTGCTCGATGAGTTGCGCCCCGGATCGTTCGCGATCGCCTACCGGATGTTGGGCAGCGTGAGCGAGGCCGAGGATGTCGTTCAGGAGGCGCTGCTCAGAGTCCACCGCACGCTCGAGGAGGGCGAGCGGATCGATTCGCCGCGAGCGTTCGTTGCGACGGTGACCACACGGCTGGCAATCGACGAGCTGCGCTCGGCACGGGCGCGGCGCGAGCAGTACGTTGGCGAGTGGCTGCCGGAGCCGATTGTGACCGAGGGCTCCGACGACCCGGCGCGACATGCGGAGATGGCTGACTCGCTGTCGGTGGCGATGCTCGTCCTGTTCGAAACCTTGTCTCCCGAGCAGCGAGCCGTGCTGCTGCTGCGCGACGTGTTCGACTACGGCTATGACGAAATCGCACGGATCGTCGGCAAGACCGAGGACAACGTGCGCCAGCTCGCGACCCGCGCGCGACAGCATGTCGATGCGCGGCGGCCGCGGTTTCAGAGCACCCGCGAGCAGCGGGACGAGCTCGCGCAGAAGTTCTACGCGGCCGCTCAGGACGGCGATCTGGGCGGCCTCGAGGCGCTTCTGGCCCACGACGTCACGCTGACGGGCGACGGTGGTGGCAAGGCGCCGGCGCTGGCCCGCTCGCTGCACGGCCGCAACCGCGTCGCACGGACGCTGCACAACTGGTTCAAGCTCGGCGCCCGGATCCCCGGCGCCGGAATGCGCCCCGTGGAGGTCAACGGCGGCCCCGGCGCCATGCTCGTCGACGGCCAGGGTCGACTGATCGGCGTGCTGGCGCTCGACATCGAGGGCGGCTACATCAGATCGATCAGCTCGATCGTAAACCCGGACAAGCTCTCCCACTTGGGACCGGTCGCGGACATGCGCGCGCTCCTGCGGCCGCCGGCCGGGGAATAATGTCGGCGTGGCGGACATTGCACCGCAGCTTCTTGAAGAGGAAGTCGACGCCGATCCGGTGCGCCAGTTCGCCGATTGGTTCGCCGAGGAGGTGTATGCGGGTGTCCGAGCGCCGGAGGCGGCGGCATTGGCCACGGCGTCAGCAGATGGCGCGCCTTCGGTGCGGATGGTGCTCGTCAAGCGCTACGACGACGCCGGGTTCGTGTTCTTTACAAACCACGAGAGCCGCAAGGGCGTCGAGCTGGATGCCAACCCTCGCGCGGCGCTGCTGTTTCACTGGGATCGCCTCGGGCGCCAGGTGCGCATCGAGGGCACGGTGCAGCCAATCAGCCCGCAGGAGACGGCTCAGTACGTGCGCAGCAGGCCGCGGGGGAGTCAGCTGAGCGCGCTGGCCTCGCCGCAGAGCCGGCCGATTCCCGATCGCCACTGGCTCGAGCATCGCGTGACCGAGATCGCGGCACGACACGCGGAGCGCGAGCTGCCGCTGCCCGACGTGTGGGGCGGGTTTCGCCTGGCTCCGGAGACGTTTGAGTTCTGGCAGCACCGAGACGACCGGCTCCACGACCGCCTTCGCTACCGGCCCCGCGACGACGGCGGCTGGCAGGTCGAGCGCCTGGCGCCATGACAGCGACGGCCGAGCTCCGACACGGCTATGCCGACCTCCCGAGCGTGCGGCTTCACTACGTGGAGGCCGGGGACGGCCCGCTGGTCGTGCTGCTACACGGTTTTCCCGACTTCTGGATGAGCTGGCGCTTCCAGGTCCCGGCGCTGGCCGCGGCCGGGTTTCGGGCGGTCGCGCCCGACATGCGCGGATACAACCTGTCGTCGCGGCCCCAATCGGTTGCCGACTACGACCTCGACCTGTTGGCGGCCGACATCCGCGACCTGATCCGCGAGCGCGGCGCCGAGCGGGCGTTCCTCGTCGGTCACGACTGGGGCGCGGCAGTTGCATGGGCGACGGCGGCGGAGCATCCCGAGGCGGTCGAGCGCCTGGCGATCCTCAACGTCCCGCATCCGCGGCGGATGCTGCATGGGCTGCGCCGCCCGAAACAGATGCTGAAGTCGTGGTACATGTTCTTCTTCCAGCTCCCTTGGCTTCCGGAGCGGATGCTGCTTGCGCGGCGCTGTCGCGCGCTCCGATACGGCTTCGAGCACGACGCGAGGCCGGGCGCGTTCAGCCGCGAGGACATCGAGCGCTACATCGAGGCGTGGTCGCGGCCCGGCGCCGTGACGGCGATGCTCAACTACTACCGGGCTGTGTTCCGGCAGTCACCGCGGCGGGCCGAGGCACGGATCCGGCCGATCGCCGCGCCGACGCTGGTGATCTGGGGCGAGCGCGACCGTTACCTCGGCGTCGAGCTCGCCGAGCCCGATCGCGCCGACGTTCCGAACCTGGAGGGCGTGGTCAAGCTCCCGGGAGCATCGCATTGGGTCCAACACGATGAGCCCGAGCGCGTGACGGAACTGCTGATCGACTTCTTCGGCGGTCAACAAGCACGCTAACGTGGCCCCGCGTGGGGCAGACCGTTCTCGAGGTTCTGATCGCGCCCGTCCTGGTGGCGCTGGCGACGCTGGTCGGCCGGCGCTGGGGCGCGCGGGCCGGGGGCCTGGTCAGCGCGTTCCCTGCGGTCGTCGGGCCGGTGCTGCTGATCATCGCTCAGCAGCGCGGGGAGGTCGCCGCCGAGCGCGCGGCCGCGGCGACGCTTCTCGGTCTCGTCGCGCTCAGCAGCTTCGCGCTGGCGTACGCGCGGACTGCTCGGGGAACACCCTGGCCGGGGAGCCTTGCCGTCGGCTGGGCCTGTGCGATCGTGGCGGCCGCGTTTGCGGGGTGGTCGCTCGCGGGCGCCGGCCTGCCCGCTGCACTTGCCGCCGCGGTGCTTTCGATCGCAGCGGCACGGAGCGCGCTGCCGCGGCCGGCGGAGCAGCCCCACCTTGGCTCGTCGCTGCCTCGGCCACGTGCAGACATCGTCGTGCGAATGGCGCTGACCGCAGCGCTGATCGTGCTGCTGACGATCGCCTCCGAGCTGTTCGGACCCGTGGTCGGGGGGATGCTCGCAGCGCTTCCAGTGCTCGCATCCGTGCTTGCGGTGTTCACCCACCGCGTGCACGGCTCCGACGCGACGATCGGGTTGCTCGGAGGGATGCTGACCGGGATGTCGGGTTTCGTCGCGTTCTGCGCCGCGATTGCGCTGCTCGAAGTACCGGCGGGCACCGCCGTGGCGTTCGGCGTGGCGACGTTGTCCGCGGTCGCCGCGCAGTCGCTGATGATCATCGGGCCCTCCGAGTCTCGTTTCCGACCCGCTCCCCGGCTGCCAGGGGGATAACGGGACCAGCGGCGGCCGGGACTTGAACGTCACGCCCTTGTCTGCGGATACTGTGCGCGTGGGTCAGCAGGTCACCGCCAGGACCTTCAGCCGGGAGGACCGCCAGCGCTACCGGCGCAAGGTGCGGTTGAGCCTCGACGTGTTCGCTCGGATGCTGTCGGAAGCGCGGTTTCATCCCGAGCAACGGTCGTTCGGTCTCGAGATCGAGCTCAACCTGACCGACGACCACGGCGATCCGGCGCTCGTCAATGCGGTCGCGCTCGAGGCGATCGCCGACGAGGCGTTTCAGACCGAGCTGGGGCAGTTCAACGTCGAGATCAATATCCCGCCGCGTCTGCTCGAGGGGCGGGTGTTCTCCGAGCTCGAGCACGATGCCCGCGCCAGCCTCAACAACGCCGAGGAACGTTCGCGCACGGTCGGCGCGCACATGATGCTGATCGGGATCCTGCCGACGATCGGCCCACGGCACCTGCACGCGGAGTCATTCAGCTCCAACCCTCGCTACCAGCTGCTGAACGAGCAGATCTTCGCGGCGCGCGGGGAGGACCTGGAGATCTCGATCGACGGAGTGGAGCGCCTGGCGATCCACGCCGACACGATCGCTCCCGAGGCTGCCTGCACCAGCGTGCAGCTGCACCAGCAGGTCGAGCCCGACGGGTTTGCCGCGCACTGGAACGCAGCGCAGGCGATCGCCGGGATCCAGGTCGCGGTCGCGGCCAACTCGCCGTTCTTCTACGGCAAGGAGCTGTGGCGCGAGACCCGCATCGCCCTGTTCGAGCAGGCCACCGACACGCGTCCGGAGGAGCTGAAGATCCAGGGGGTGCGGCCGCGCGTGTGGTTCGGCGAGCGCTGGATCACGTCGATCTTCGACCTGTTCGAGGAGAACGTGCGCTACTTCCCGGCGCTGCTGCCGGTGTGCGAGGCCGAAGATCCGCTCGAGACCTTGGAGCGCGGCGACGTCCCGAGGCTGGCGGAGCTACGACTGCACAACGGCACGATCTATCGCTGGAACCGCCCGATCTATGACGTCGTCGGCGACCAGCCGCACCTGCGGGTGGAGAACCGCGTGCTGCCCGCCGGTCCGACTGTCGTCGACATCATGGCCAACGCGGCGTTCTACTACGGCCTGCTGCGGTCGATCGCCGAGGAGGAGCGCCCCGTCTGGTCACAGATGTCGTTCTCCGCCGCCGTGGAGAACTTCCACGCCGGCGCGCGAGGCGGGATCGACGCCCGTGTGTACTGGCCGGGCCTGGGCGAGGTCCCGGCGGCCGAGCTCGTGGTCAGGCGCCTGCTGCCGATCGCGCGCGAGGGCCTGGAGCGCACAGCGATCGACCCGGCCGACGCGGATCGTCTTCTGGAGATCATCGAGCGCCGTTGCGTGACGCTGCGAAACGGCGCGGCATGGCAGAGCGAGGTCTTTCACCACTTCTACGACAAGGGCATGGAGCGCACGCAGGCGCTCAGGCGAATGACCAAGCGCTACCGCGAGCACATGCACTCCAACGTGCCGGTCCACGACTGGCCCGTCGAATAATCGCCGCGGACTAGGCCCAGGCCGGCTGGCGGCCCTGCTCGGTGATCCACTGGCCGACGAGCCCGCGCAGGTGGGCGACGAAGCGTTCCTGCTCGTGGGCCGGATAGGTGGCCCGGACCGTGTCGAGAAGCAGACGGTCGAAGTCGGGCGAGCTCACCCAGTCGAGCACCAGCTCGTCGACGTGTGACAGGTGGCCGTCGCAGAACTCGCGGTAGCGGTCGGTCTCGAAGTAGTCATCGATGAGGCCGCGGTAGCCCGCGAGCTTTTCCTCGTAGCTGAGGTCTTCGCGGTCGCCGATCTCGAAGTAGTGACGGGTGTCGAGGTCGAGCGGCGGGCGGCGGCCGGTGACCGTACAGAACGTGCACCACTTCAACAGCGTCTTGATCGCCCACGGGAAGTAGTAGTGCAGGCTCGTCAGCGCCACGTCGGGCGAGGCGTTGGCGTAGTCGATCGGGTGCACCTGGTCGCCGCGGACCAGGCACTCGCACGAGTTGAACTCCCAGCGGAAGAACGCGTTGACCAGTCGGCTGATCGTCAGCACCTCGTCGCCCAGGCCCGGCGACAGGAAGTCGTGGACGACCTCGTAGCGGTCGTGCATCGGCTTCTCGGGCCGGAACTTCATGACCATCGTCTCGGGTCCGATCGACAGCGACCGCGCGAACACATCGAAACCCTCGACGGACGCCTGCAAATGCATCAGCCGCCGCCCAGACGCGTCGTAGGCGCGCTCGAGCTCTTCGCGGTTGCGGACCCGGTTGACTCCGATCCACTGGCCGCCGTCATATGGCTTCATGAACAGCGGGTAGCCGATCTTCTCGGCGATCGCGGGCAGGTCGAACGGGAGGTTGTAGCGAGCGGCGGTGTACTGGAAGCGCGAGTTGTCGGGCGGGTCCTTGTGCGGGACCAGGACCGTCGGGGGCACCTTCAGGCCGAGCCGGATCATCGCGCAGTAGGCCGCATGCTTCTCCATCGACTGGAACGTGAACGGGCTGTTGAGCAGGTACACGTCGTCCATCAGCGCGACCTTCTTGAGCCATTCGCGCGGGAGGTAGTACCAGTAGGCGAGCCGGTCGATCACGAGCTCGTAGCGGGGGCGGTCTCGCAGGTCAAACGGCTCGATCGTGATCCGCTCCGTGGCGATCCGGTGGCGGTGCCCGGAGTCGTCGGTGATCGTCCCGAGACGTGAGACGAGGGTCTCGAACGCCCTCGGCCAGTCCTCCTCGGTGCCGAGCAGCAGGCCGATCAGGTGAGTGGTCTCGGTCATCAGCGGGTCGTCAGCAGAACCGTGGCAGATGATGCGCCAGCTGGGCGCGCCATGACGGCCAATCGTGAGGGACGTCGTACCCCCAGAGGTCCATCTCGCACCGGATCTCCTTGGACTGCAGCAGCCCAGCGAGCCGGCGCGTGGACTCCAGCGCGCCGGTGGTGTCCTCCCATTGGCCCTGCCCGCAGATCAGCAGCAGGCTGAGCTGCGAGCGCAGCCATTCGAGGTGGTCGCCCTCCAGATGAGCGACGTAGTCCATCGGGTTGTTGAAGTAGGCCGTCTCTCCGCGCTCGCCCCACCCGTCCCACGCGGCCGGGTCGTAGCTGCCCGACATGCAGATCGCCAGCGGGAACACGTCGGCCCGCTTGAGCGCGAAGTTGGCCGCGTGATAGGCGCCGAGGCTGCACCCGCAGGTGATCACCTCGGCCGCGCCGGCGCAGTCGTCGCGGATGAACGGAACCACCTCGTGCAGGATCCAGTTCTCGTAGAAGCTATGTCGGCGGGCGCGCTCCTCGAGCGGGATGCCGCGGTTTGACCACGACTCACCGTCGAACGAGTCAACGCAGTAGAGCTTCACGCGGCCGGCGGCGAGCAGATCGCCGACCGCGGCGACCATGCCGCGGCGCTCGAACTCGCCGGCATCGCCACGCTCGGCGGGAAACGTCAGGACGGGACGGCCCCAGTGCCCGTAGGTCGCGACGCCGTTCACGGCGACGCCCAGAGCCGCTGCAGCAGCCCCGTCAGATGGGGATCGAAAGCGTCGCGCCAGCCGGTGTAGTTGTGCAGATCAGCGACCTCATGCAGCACGGCGTCGTAGCCGAGGGCGTCGAGGGTGCGGGCCATCAGCCGGTTGTTGTGGATGTTCTCCTCCTCCGCGCCGCAGGTCATCACGACCGGGACCGTCTCGGCGCCGGGCTGTGCACGCAGGACGCTGCCGACGTAGCGCGTGATCCGCCGGTAGCGCGGAAACCCCGACTCGTGGCGGTCATAGCGTGGCACGAAGAAGCTGGCCGATTGCAGAAACAGGCCGGCGAACGTACCAGGCCAGGTCCGCTGGGCCTGCAGCATCGCCAGTCCACCGAGGCTCGCTCCCATCCCCACAGGGAGGCCGGATATTCCGACCGCGTCGCGCACCGCGGCCAGAATCCGCGAGGAGAGCGCGCGTCCGTATACGGCCGACGCCGAGTACCACTCGTTGCGATCTCCGGGCGGGAGCAGCGCAACCCGGAACGGCGGCAGCGTGCCGCGCTCGATCATCACCCCCGCGTACCGGGTCAACCCGGCGAGCTCGGCGTATTCGGGGCCGTCGTGGGCGATCAGCATCGGCAGCTCGCCGCCGCCCGGCGACCACACCCCGATCTCCAGCCGGCGGCCCAGCACGCGGATGCCCACCTGCTCGACGGTTCCCGGCACCCCGGGCTCCTCGAGCCACGCCGGCGGCCGGTAGTCCGGCGCCCACAGGACGGACTTCTCGCCGAATGCCCCCGGGGCTCGCCGGGGGTTGTCGGGGTCGCATACGACGTGTGCGCTGCCGTCGTGATCGAGCAACTCGAGCTGGTACTCCAGGCGACAAACACGCGTCTCGGGCAGTTGCAGCACCCAGCGACCGTTCTCGCGGACGAAATCGCGCGCGGGCAGCGGCAGGTCCGAGCACAGCCGCACGGCGGCGAAACGCTGCTCCGGATCATCGATGTGAAGTGGGCCGACCATCGGGGCGAAGGTAGCGTCCGCAGCGGGCGAACGCCGCAGCCACGCGCCGCTACGGCGGTCCTGTGCCGGGCGACGCGCTATTCATAGTGGTGTGCTGAATTTGACGTCGTCAGCTCCGACCCCGCTGCGCACCCGCAACTACCGGCTGTACTTCTCGGGCCAGCTGATCTCGGTTCCGGGCACCTGGCTG
Organism: Solirubrobacteraceae bacterium; assembly: GCA_036000295.1. GTDB lineage: Bacteria > Actinomycetota > Thermoleophilia > Solirubrobacterales > Solirubrobacteraceae > Palsa-465. Next base: position 23,007 of record DASYFZ010000397.1, on the reverse strand, counting down.
CAGACCGTCGCGCAGGCGTGGTTGGTGCTCGAGCTCAGCTCCAGCGGCAGCGCGCTCGGCGTCACCGTGGCGCTGCAGACCGTGCCGGTGCTGGTGCTCGGGGCGTGGACGGGGTCGGTCGCAGACCGGATCGACAAGCGCAAGCTGCTGCTCGGCACCCAGGCCACCCAGGGCCTGCTGGCAGCGGTCCTCGGCACGCTCGCGCTGACCGGCGTGGTGCAGCTGTGGATGGTCTGGATCCTCGCGCTGGGACTTGGGATCACGCGGTCGTTCGACACGCCGACGCGCCAGGCGTTCGTGTCCGAGCTGGTCGAGGGACCGTCGCTGGCGCGCGCGATCGGCATCAACTCGACGGTCGTGTCGGCGGCGCGCATGATCGGCCCGGCGGCCGGCGGCGTGATCATCGCCGCGGTCGGCGTCGGATGGTGCTTCTTGCTCAACGCGGCCTCGTTCGCCGGACCGCTGATCGGGCTGCTGGCGATGGACGCGAGCAAGCTGATCCGACCCGAGATGCCGGCGACGCGCAAGCCGCATGCCGTCCGCGCCGGGCTGCGCTACGTGCGCAATCGCCGTGACCTCCTGATCCCGCTGCTGATGATGGCCCTGGTCGGCACGCTGGCGTTCGAGTTCCAGGTGACGATCCCGTTGATGGCGCACTCGGCCTTTCATCTGGGCGCCACCGGCTTCGGCCTTCTGTACGCGGCGATGGGCGCCGGCGCGGTGGTCTCCGGTATCACGCTGGCCGGCAAGGTGCCCGGTCGCGTGCGGACGCTGGCGATCTCGGCGGCGGCGTTCGGGATCGCGCTAGCCGCGGCGGCGCTCGTTCCGACGCCTGCCGGCGCGGCGATCTGCCTCGGGTTCGCGGGCGCGGCGAGCGTCGTGTACTCGTCGAGCACCAACGGAACGCTCCAGATCCGCGCCGACCCGTCGATGCGCGGCCGGGTGGTCGCGCTCTACATCATGGCCTTCATGGGCTCAACCGCCGTCGGCGGCCCGCTTGTGGGCGTCGTCGGACAGGTGTTCGGACCCCGTGCGTCGCTGTGGGTCGGCGCGATCGGCTGTGCCGCTGCGGTGCTGCTGGCGATCGCCTACGAGCTGCGGTGGCGCGGTCGCCGTGAGCCGGCGCGGACGCGGCGTGACGCTGTCGCCGCGAGCTGATTAGCATCGGCCGACATGGGATGGCTACCTGACGGCTTTACGCACCCCGAGCGCGTCGAGCTCACGACCGGGCATCACCTGCGGCCGATCCGCGCGAGCGATGTCGACATCGACTATCCGGCCGTGATGGGCTCGCGGGACCGGCTCTGGGCCAAGTACGGCGAGGCGTGGGGGTGGCCTCCGGCGACGATGACCCTCGAGCAGGACCGGGACGATCTTGCTCACCACGAGGCTGAGATCGCCGCTCACGAGACGTTCAACTACGCGATCCTCGACGCGAACGAGACCGAGCTGCTCGGCTGCGTCTACATCGATCCGCCCCAAGCGGGATCGCCGAGCGGCGCCGACGCGGTCGTGTCGTGGTGGGTGGTCGACCGCATGGCCGGCTCCGACCTCGACCGGGAGCTGGGCGAGTTCGTGCCCCGCTGGCTAGACGACGCCTGGGGTTTCCGGGCGGTCGAGTACTCGCCCTGACGTCCGGTCCAGGTGCTCCTCCAGGGCGTCTCGCACGTCGGCGTCCAGACGGTCGGGGACGTCTCGGTCGATCATGCCCAACGCCTCCTCGGGCGCCATCGGTCCGCGGTAGGGACGATCGGCCGTCAGCGCCTCGTAGACGTCGGCGACGGCGAGCACGCGCATCGGCACGTCGAGATCGCCGGCACGCAGCGACCGGGGGTAGCCGCTGCCGTCGAGCTTCTCGTGGTGGTTTGCGGCGAGGTCTGCCAGCTCGGCGAAGCATGGCGCCCGCTCGAGGATGCGCAGCGTGTGCACGGGATGGGTCTTGATCGCGCGGAACTCCTCGTCGCTCAGCTGTCCGGGCTTGTCGAGAATGCGGTTGGAGATTGCGAGCTTGCCGATGTCGTGCAGCAGGCCGGCGCGCCGCAGAATCGTTCGCTGCACCGGGCCGAAGTCGAGGACCTCCGCGATCCCGTCGGCGATCTGGGCGACGTTCACCGAGTGGCGAGCGGTGAACGGTGACTTGGCATCGATGACCCGCGCGAATGCCTCCGCGATGCGATCCAGGCGGGCATCGTCGCCCACGAGCGCGAGGTCGGCCGGCTCCCACTGGGAGACGTCGGGGGCATCGAGCGCGGCCCAGAAATCGTGGTCGTCGCAGAAGCGCATGAACGCATCGACCAGCGACGGATCGAACCAGCGCCCGCGACGGCGGCGGGCCATGTCGCGAGCGGCCTGGACGCCGCCGGCGGCGTGAAACACCTCGACCGTCTGCGCCAGGCAGAGGATGCGCGCCGCCAGGGGTATGTCTTGGCCCTGCAGGCCGTCGGGCATTCCGCGCCCGTCCCAGTGCTCGTCGAGGCTGCGGATCGCCGCGGCGGTGTCCTCGGACAGGAACAGCATCCGCGCGATCTCGGCGCCACGATCGCAGCGCGCCTCCATGAACTTCCGGGTCACGTCACCTTCGTCGCGGATGCCTCGCAGCACCTCGAAGCGCCGGCGCAATCCGCCCCCGGGGGCGACCGTCCGCAGCGACCAGAGGAACGCGGCGCGCTTGTCGGTCCAGTCGACGAGCTTGGAGGTCGCCTTGGCCGCGCGGTCGTCGGCCGCAAACAGCGCAGCCATGCGGTTGGAATTGGCCGAGCACCCAGCGTCCTTGAGCAGCAGGGCGTAGAAGAGGTCTGATCGCTCGCTCGCGGACAGGTCGAGCTCCGCCGCCAGGCGCATACCGATCAGGCACGAGCGCACCGCATGCCCGGGCGGCTCTCCCTCGGCGATGTCGAGCGCGTATGAGAGCGCGCCGATCACGCCGGACAGGGCTATCCGCGCCATGTACGGGACATCGGTCTGTCGCGCTGAGTCTTGAGGGGATGGCGTCGCCGCCGACGGCCTTTCGAGGTCTCCCATACCCTTGGATGTCTTGAGCGTCCCACCGGCTGAGACGGCGGAGCCGCCCGCCGGCACTGTGGCGCAGGGGTTGCGGATCGGCATCCCCTACGCGATGGCCTCGTTTCTCCTGGGCCTCTCCTTCGGCGTGCTCGCGCGACCCGTGCTGGGGGCGCTGGCGACGATCGTGATGTCGGGGATCGTGTTCGCCGGCTCGGCCCAGTTCGCCGCGCTCGCGGTGCTGTCGGCGGGAGGCGGCGCGTTGCCGGCGATCATTGCCGGCAGCCTGCTCAACCTGCGGTTCATCCCGATGGGGATCGCGATCGCGGCGTCGCTCGATCACCGTGCGGTCGGCCGAGCGATGCGAGGCCAGGCTCTGGTCGACGCGTCCTGGGCGCTCGCCAATCGAGGCGACGGGAGCTTCGACATCGCGTTGCTGCTCGGCTCGACGCTGGCCCAATACCCGGCCTGGGTGCTCGGCACGATCGCCGGCGTGCTCGCCGGAGGGGTGATCACCGACCCGGGGGCGCTGGGCCTTGACGTGATCTTCCCGGCGTTCTTCCTGGCGCTGCTCGCGGTCGAGTTGCATCGCCCCCGGGCCTGGCTGGTCTGCGCGCTGGCAGTCGTGATCACATTCGCGCTGATCCCGGTCGCGCCTCCGGGAGTCCCGATCATCGCCGCCGCGCTGGCGGCACTGGCCGGGGTGCGGCGATGAACGCCACGGTATGGATCACGATCGCGGGTCTGGCGCTGACGACCGCGGCGATCAAGGCGTTCGGGCCGGTCGTGTTCGGTGCTCGCGACCTTCCCCGCGCGCTCGCGCGAGTGATCCCGATGCTGGCGCCGGCGCTGCTCACGGCGCTGGTGGTGACCGAGACCGTCGGCGGCTCGGGCCGCTCGATCGTGATCGACGCGCGGACCGGAGGGCTCGCGGTCGCCGCGGTCGCGATCGCGTTGCGCGCACCGCTGATCGTCGTCGTGCTCAGTGCCGCGGTGGCGACGGCGCTCCTGCGCGCACTGGTGTGACGTGGCGCGCTGGCACGGGCGCGACGACTCCGGGAAGGTCGATCTCGATCCGGGCGCCGCCTTCGGAGCCGGCGCCGGCTCGGACCGTGCCGTGGTGGGCCTCGGCGATCGCCCGCACGATCGCGAGCCCAAGCCCGGCGCCGCCCGCCAGGCGATTGCGCGAGGCGTCTGTGCGGTGAAAACGCTCGAACACGCGGTCGCGCTCGGACGGCGGTATTCCGGGCCCATCGTCGATGACGATGAAGCGGACCCGGTCGGGCCCGAGCCTCTCGACCTCGAGCCGGACGAGGCCGTCGGGCTCGGCGGTGTGCTCGATCGCGTTGCGCGCGAGGTTTCGCAGTGCCTGAGCGAGTCTGTCCGGATCGGCGGTCACGGTGACCGGCGGCACCTCCCCGAGCTGGAAATCCCGCTCGGCGGTGAGCGTGAGGCCGCCCCAGAGCTGCGGGACGAACGTGGTCAGGTCGACGGGCCGGCTGCGAAGGAAGTCGGTGCGCTCTGATCGGGCGAGCACGAGCAGATCGTCGACGAGGCGTGAGATCCGCGAGATCTCGTCCTGCAGCAGCGCCTCGACGCGCTGCAGTTCCTCGGGGCTCGGGTCCGGGTCGGCAGCGAGCACCTCGAGCTGCCCCTGCATCACGGTCAGCGGCGTCCGCAGTTCGTGCGAAGCGTCGGCGACGAACTCGCGCTGTGCCTCGAACGCGGCTTCGAGGCGGTCGAGCATGTGGTTGAACGCTTCGCTGAGAACCCGAACCTCGCGGGACGCGGCTTCCGCGGCCGGCATGCGCGGCCGCAGGTCGCCGCCGTCGACGCGGGTCGCGAGCGCCGCGAGCCGCCGCAACGGCGCCGACACCCGACCGCCAACGAGGTACGAGGCGACCAGAGCGAGCACGAGCGTGATCGCTGCGGCGAGGAGGAAGGCCCTCGCGACGCCCTCCTGCGAGCGCGAAACGGCGGTGAGCGCCTCGCCGGCGCCGACGTAGACCGTGGTGCCCGCTGCGCGTATCGGCAGCTCGTAAAACCGGACCTTGCCGACGTCCGGTGCCTCCATGGTCGAGTACCCGGCGCGGGGCTGGAGCAGGTGGCGGCCGATCCCGTTCTCCTGCACTTGATGACCCGAGGATTCGCCGTCATCGGGGCGGTTTGAGCCGAATAGCTCGGGATGGTTGCTGGCGCTTCCGACGCCCGGGATGAGCGTGAACAGAAGCGTGGAGGCCTGGTTGTATGGCTGCGCGGTGGCGTACCCGCGCGCCGACGCCAGCAGCGCGTTCGTGGTGGAGCCCTGCTGGGAGGACAGCGCGTGAGCGAAGTCGACGGCGGAGCTGTGCAGATCGGCATCGATCTCCGACCGCAGGCGGCTGCCGGTGGCGTCGTAGACGACAAGGAACGTGACCGCCATGCACACGATGACCACGGCGGCGACCCACGCCATCAGACGGGCGCGCATGCTGTCGAACGCGAGCGGCCGGCGCTTCATGCTTCGCCGGCGTCGAGCCGAAAGCCGACCGCGCGGATCGTCGTGATCGGCGCGGTCCGATCACCGATGCTCAGCTTGCGCCGCAGATAGCCGACGTACACGTCGACGATGTTCGTCCCGGGGTCGTGGTCATATCCCCACACGGCTCGCAGGATCTGCTCGCGAGACAGCACCTGGCCGCGGTTGCGCACCAGATACACGAGCAGCTCAAACTCGGTCGTCGACAGGTTCACCGGCGTGCCGTCCACGTTCACATCCCGAGAGATCAGGTTGATCTCGAGCCCGTCGACCTTGAGCTCGGTTCCCGGATCGCGGGTCGCGGAGCGCAGCTGCGCCCGGATCCGCGCCGCCAGCTCCGCCACCGAGAACGGCTTGACGATGTAATCCACGGCTCCGGAGTCGAGCCCCTCGATCCGGTCCTGCACCTCGCCCTTGGCGGTGAGCACAATCACCGGCAGGGCGGGACGCCTGTCGTGCAGCGTCCGCAGCACCTCGGCCCCGGACAGGCGCGGCAGCATGAGGTCGAGGACCACGAGCTCGACCTCCGGGTCCATCGCGCGGGCGAGGCCGGACTCGCCGTCGGTCTCGGCGACGACCTCCAGCCCGCGGCTCCGAAGTCCGCGCTCCACGAAGTCGACGATCCCGGGCTCGTCCTCAACCACGAGGATCATGCCTCGATCATTGCAAAGTCACGCAGCGCCGGCGCGAGTTCAAGAGCTTTCTCATCGGTTTATAAACGCTGCTTAAGCGGCCGTTCCGACACTTATGCCGTGGCGGTGATCCAGCGCTCTGCACAAACCATGCCCGCGCGTCGCGGGCGGCGATTGCTCGGTGGCGGCACCGACGGCAACGAGCGCCTCACCGCGATCGTCGGCGCGGTGCTGCTTGTGCTGCTGGCAGTGCTCGGCGTGACGATCATTCGTATCGGGCAGCTCCTGTGGCTGCATCTGTTCCTCGGACTGCTGCTGATCGGCCCGGTCGCGCTCAAGCTGGCAAGCACCGGATATCGCTTCGCCCGGTATTACCTCGCGACCGCCGCGTACCGCCTGAAGGGGCCGCCGCATCCGTTGCTGCGCGGCCTCGCGCCGGTGCTCGTGATCACCACGCTTGCGGTGTTCGCCACCGGTGTGCTGCTGCTGGTCGACGGTCCCGGCTCGCGAGATCAGCTGCTGCTGTGGCACAAGGTGAGCTTCATCGTCTGGCTGGTGGCGATGGCGCCGCACGTCCTCGGCCACCTCGTGGAGCTGCCGCCGGCGCTGCGTCTCACGCGTGGCACGGGTTCGGTTGCGACCGACGGTGGCGCCGGGCGCGCGATCGCGCTGGCGTCGGCAATCGTCGGCGGAGCGGTCCTCGCGATCGTGCTGCTGCCCGATTTCAGCGCCTGGACCGGCTCCGCCGCTCACTTCCACCATCACGGATGAGACGCGACCGGGCACAGATTGCGCGCGACATCGCTGTCGCCCGCCTCACCAGGGTCAACCGGTGGCTGACGGCCGGCGCGTTCGTCGCGGTCGGCGCGGTGACCGATGTGGTGGCGCACGCCGCGCCTGGTCACGCGGTCGCCAAGCCCGCCGCGACTTCTGCGGCCCCGAGCACGCACGGTCGCGTGCAGACGCGCGGCCGGCACCAGCACCGACGCGCCGTCCCGGCACACCATCACCACGCCGATCGTCCCCTGCGGTCGACCAAGCCGCCTGGCGCTGCCCCGCAGCCGGCGCAGTCCGCTCCCGCTCCCGCTCCCGCTCCTGCCCCTGCGCCGGCGCCCGCGCCCGCCCCGGCACCCGCTCCCGCTCCGGCGCCCGCGCCCTCCTCGGCGCCGGTGTCCGGCGGCTCCTGACCGCGTGCCCGCTGCCGCCTCGACAGTCGGCCCGAGCGCCTACTGGTACCTGACGCGTGCCAGCGGCACGGTCGCGCTCGTGCTCCTGACGGCCGCCGTGCTGTTCGGGATGGTCAACGTCACGCGGGTGTCGGCCCGGCGCTGGCCGCGGTTCATGATCGACGGCGTCCACCGGCGCGTGTCGATGCTCGCCGTCGCGTTCCTTGTCATCCACATCCTCACGTCGGTGCTCGATTCGTTTGCGCCGATCGGGCTGCTCGACGCGGTGATCCCTTTCCACGGCTCCTACCGGCCGTTCTGGCTCGGACTCGGCGCGCTCGCGTTCGACCTGTTGATCGCCGTCTTGGTCACAAGCCTGGCGCGCGCCAGGTTCGGGTACGGGACGTGGCGCGCGATCCACTGGCTGGCGTACGCGTGCTGGCCGGTTGCGGTGCTGCACGGATTGGGCACGGGCAGCGACGCCAAGCAGTGGTGGCTGATGCTCGTCGTGGTGGGCTGCGTCTCCGCCGTGCTGGTCGCGGCGATGCTGCACCTGACCGTGCTGGGCTCACGCTTCACCAGCGGCATCCGGGCGGCAGGCCTGGTCGGGGTCGTGGGGTTCGCGCTCGGGCTGGTTGTGTGGGTGCCGCAGGGACCGCTCGGACACAATTGGGCGCGCCGGTCGGGGACGCCGCGGTCGCTGCTGACCAAGCCCGTGGCTCCGCGCCGCAACGGCTGACCGCCGTCGCCCGGCCGCGCCGAAAAAGACCCGAGCGGCGCTTCTCGGCACGCTGCCGCGGTAGGTTCTCGGCACGCTGCCGCGGTAGTCAGTAATTAAGTGCTGACCCTCGCCGGGAATGCCCGGTTAACCCGCGCGTCGTTCGTGCTTATGGTCGGCGCATGAGCCGAGAATCCGCCACGCGACCACCCGAAACGCCGCAGTTCACAGAGCTTCGTAGCAAGCTGCTCGAGCTGGCCCGCGTCGAATGCTTCAACCTCCTGCGTCGCACCCACTTCGGCCGGCTCGCCGTCAGCAGAGGGGAGGGGGCGCCGATGATCCGGCCGCTCAACTACGTGTTCGACCCGCGCTCGCAGAGCGTGGTGTTTCGCACAGCCGAGGGTTCGAAACTGCACGGGCTGCTGCGGGCCAGGGAGGCCGCGTTCGAGATCGACGGCATCGACCAAGGAGGCCGCACCGGCTGGAGCGTCGTCGTGATCGGCGTGGCCGAAGAGGTCACCAACACAAGCGAGATCCGCCGGCTCGACCAGCTCGGGCTCGAGGTGTGGGCCCCCGGGCCGCGCAGCCATTGGGTTCGGATCCGGGCACGGACCGTCTCCGGGCGGCGCATCGCGGCTGTCGCAGACAGCTCGGCCCCGGCCACGCGCCCTACGTAGTTTTCCGAAGCAACAGATCGGCCTCGCGCGGCTGGCGAGGTAAAGCCACGTCCGTAGTGTGCCTCGCATGACCTCCACCACCGACAACAGATTCCGTGTCGTGATCGCCGGCGGCGGCGTCGCGGCGCTCGAGGCGGCGCTCGCCCTGCACGAGCTCGCCGGAGACCAGATCACAACCACGGTCCTGTCGCCTAAGAGCGACTTCGTCTACCGGCCCATGCGCGTTCGTGAGCCGTTCGCCTACAGCGGCGCGCAGCAGTATCCGCTGGCCGAGATCGCACGCGAGGTCGGCTTCGAATTCAGGCAGGATGCCTTCAAGTGGCTCGACCCCGCTGAACGCGTCGTGCACACCGCCGGCGGCGAGCAACTCGGATACGACGCGTTGCTGCTGGCGATGGGCGCCACCCAGCGCCCGGCGCTGAGCCACGCCGAGACGATCGACGACTCGAGGCTGGACGAGCAACTGCACGGGCTGATTCAGGACGTCGAAGGCGGCTACGTCCACAAGCTCGCGTTCGTGGTCCCGAGCCGCATGCCCTGGCCGCTTCCAATCTACGAGCTCGCGCTGATGACCGCGCAGCGGGCGTATGACATGAACGCGAAGACGTCGATCACGCTCGTGACGCCGGAGGACGCGCCGCTGGCGATCTTCGGTGACGAGGTCAGCAAGCAGATGGAGCGTCTGCTCGAGGACAATGGAATCCTGACCATCACAGCGGCCCATTGTGAGACGCCGGCGTCCGGTGAACTGACGCTTCATCCCGGTGGGCGCACGCTGAGCTTCGAGCGAATCATCGCTCTCCCGGAGCTGTTCGGCCCCTCCACGCCAGGCGTGCCCAAGGGATCGCCCGGCGGCTTCATCCCGATCGACTCGCACTGCCAGGTTCGCGGCTTGGAGCGTGTCTGGGCTGCCGGCGACGCCACCGACTTCGCTGTCAAACACGGCGGGATAGCCGCGCAGCAGGCGGACACCGCAGCACATGCAATCGCGGCGCTCGCCGGCGCTCCTGTGCAGCCGGAGCCGTTTCATCCGATCATCCGCGCCGTCCTGGTCAGCCTCGACAAGCCGAGATACCTCAGCGCCCAGATCACGGGCGGACACGGGTCGAGCTCTGAGTTCGGCGACTCGCCGAGTTGGTCGGCGATCGGGAAGATCGACGCGAAGTACCTTGCCCCCTATCTGGGTGAGCGCGATCGCATCGGAGGGAGGACGGCATGACCGACGGACCGGGATCTGACTCCGTGGACTCGATCGGAATCGTCATCGCCGACGATCACGCCGTGGTTCGTCGTGGGCTCAAGCAGCTGCTGGGCGCAGAGCCCGATCTGGAGGTGCTGGCCGAGGCCGGAGACATCGATGATGCCCGGCGGTTCGTGCGCGGCCACCATCCGCAAGTGCTCGTTCTCGACCTCAACCTTCCGGGCGGCTCGAGCCTCAAGCACATCCCCGCGATGCGCCAGGAGTTCCCCGACACCCAGATCGTCGTGTTGACCATGCAGAACGAGCCGGCCTATGCCCGCGAGGCGCTGAGCGCCGGCGCCCTCGGCTACGTCCTCAAGGAGGCGGCCGAGACCGAGCTCGTCGAGGCCGTACGCCGTGCCGCCGAGGGCGACATCTATCTCAACCCGCGGCTCGGGGCACGGGTCGCCGCGGAGCCGCCGCCCGGACCGCCGGATGGTCTGTCCGAGCGCGAGGTAGAGGTCCTTCGGATGATCAGCCTCGGTTACACCAACGCCGAGATCGCTGACCAGCTGTATCTGTCGGTGCGTACGGTGGAGACCCACCGCGCCCATATCCAGCAGAAGCTGCGACTGGGGTCGCGAGCCGAGCTCGTGCGCTACGCACTCGACCACAAGCTGATTCAGGCCGAGGCCTGAGGCTCGGCGACGGGATCGTCGGATCCCTGGTGCGACGCCGCGGCGGTCGCCACGTCGCGGGGATAGGTGTGCCTGGCGCGCAATAGGAACACCCCTGCCGCTCCCAGCGTCCCGAGCAGCAGCAGGAAGCTGATCTCGAGCCCGCGCGCGGCGCCGGGGGAGATCACCCCGGGATGCGTGCCGATCGGCGCCTGCTCGGGCGCGATGCCCGCGATCAGGTCGGCGAGACCGCCGAACACGAGCGGTGCGAGCGCCTGGGCGAGCGACCGCAGCACGGTCCGCGTGCTCTCGGCGCGACCCCACAGCCCGGCGGGCATGATGTCCAGGCGCGCGGCGTCCAGCGGCGGGTTCGCTGCCGACAGCAGTGACGCGCCTGCCACGTCGAACCACACAGCCGGCGTCAGGTGGCTGCCGAGAACCCCGGGGATCAGGAGCACCGCGGCACCGAGGTAGCAGAGCGCCGGAATCCAGACCCGCACCTCGATCACACCCCGGCGCAACAGCTGGTCGGTGATTCGCCCGCTGATCAGCGTCCCGGCCAACGCCCCGGCGACCAGCAGCGCGAGCACGAGCTCGGCCTCCGGCTGGCTGGCGTGGTAGTGGCCGCGGACGAACAGCAGCGCGAACGTCGACAGCCCGGCGAAGTAGAAGTAGCCGAGCGACGAGCTGATGATCATCAGGATGTTCGTCGGGATCGACAGGATGTAGCGGACGGCGTCGACGATGCCCATCGACCGCGGGTCGCGGGTCAGCACGAGCTCCGGATCCGGTTCCACGCCCAGACGGCGAACCGCCTCTCGGGCGAGGTCCTCCACCTCGTCTGGCGGCAGCTGCTCACCCTCGGTGTCGGGCGGCGGAGGCTGCGATGGGCCGGCCGCGACCGCCTCCTTGAGGTCCATGACCCCTGGCTCGAGCCAGCTGTGACCGCCTCGGTGTGGCTCGGGCACGGTGCGGTAGAGCTCGCGAGCGAGGAAGAACCCTGGTATCGCGAGCAGCAGGAACGCGGCGCGCCAGGTGATCGCGGCGACCGATCCGCTCACGATGAAGCCGACGGCCGTGCCCGCGATCTCGCCACCCAGGATGTAGGCATAGACGCGGCCACGCTCGCGCGCCGGGAAGTAGTCGCCCGTCAGCGACGCGATCGCGGGGCCGGCCGTCGCGGTGACGGCGCCGAGCAGCAGGCGGGTGAGCAGTAGCGACGAATAGCTACCCGCAAACGCGCTCAGCAGCGACGCGATGCTCCACAGCAGGATGCTCAGCGACAGCATCGGCACCCGCTTGATGCGGTCGACGAGCATCCCGACCGGGATCGTGAACACGGCCCCGACCAGCAGCGCCACCGAGCTCAGCAGCCCGATCTTGGTGTTGCCGATGTGAAACGCCTGCTCGAGCTGCGGAGCGACCGCGCCGACGGTGGCGTTGTCGGCCCCGTTGAGCGCCAGCACGGCGCCGAAGATCGTGATCACCCGGGCCCGGGCAGGCCCGCCGACTCGCTTGACGATCTCGCCCCGGACTGCGCGGCTCGTCCAGCGCGTGGCGCGCAGCGCCGAGCCTGCCGCTCGTCCGGCTACGTCCTTGGCCGCCACGTCACCCGTCTCCTGACCTCAGCGAGGGGCCGGTGCCCTGAAGATCCCCGCACCTGCCTCAGTATCCCCGACCGGACACGCCGACGAGGACACGGCCGTCTCCTACATCTTCAGTGACCTGAACACCTGGGGCTGGATCGCCATCGGGTTCGGGGCCCTGGAGGCCCTGGCCGCGCTGTCGGTCTGGCGCGGGGGCCAGTTCGGGCGCTGGTTCGGGATCGCCGTTGCCTGCCTCGGAGTGTTGGCGGCAATGCTGTCGATTCCCGCTTACCCGTTCTGGTCGCTGACGCTCGTAGCGATCGACGTGTTGATCGTCTACGGGCTGGCTGCGTACGGCGGCAAGCCGTACCTGACCCGTTAGCCCCCGTCAGGCAGCGTTGGGCGGCCTCTTCGGAGGCCGCCCAAGCCGCTGAGAGCCTACGTGCCGGCGCGCATCTCGGCAGCGTTGCCGGGATCCGCGGGGCTGTTTGTGTTCCAAGCGGCTCGCGGGAGCACGAGCAGGGGGCAGCACGACACGCGCGCGAGCTCATTGGACGTGCTGCCATGCACCAGCCGGCCGAGCGGCCCGTATCCCCGTGAGCCGACCACAAGCAGATCCACCGAAGCGCTGAACATGGCTAGCTCTTCGGATGCCTGGCCATAGACGGCGTGTGGCTCGACGTCCTCGAGAGCGGACACGCGGCGGCGGGCGTCGTCCAGGAGGTCCTGCATCCATTCGTCGACCGGCGCCGGCCCGGTGCTGAGCGCGATCGCGGGTATCGACACGGCTTGAAACGCCGACAGAGTGGCTTGGTGCTCGTCGGCCAACTCGCGGGCAACCGCGAGTGCGTGCTCGCTCTCGGGCTCCCCGTTGTAGCCAACCCCGATCTCTGCAAACAGGCGGGGCTGCTGGGCGTAGCCCGCCGGTGCGATCGCGATCGCGCAGGGAGCGCCGTTGAGAGCCGCGCGGCTGTCGTCGCCGAGCAAGACGCGGCCGACGACGGTGCGGCGAGAGGAGCCGAGGACCAGCAGATCCGCGTCCTCGTCCTCACAGAGATCATGGAGCCCCCGTCCCACGGAGGTCGAGCCGAGAGAGCAAAGGCGGGCGTCTGCCCCGGCATCGCGGGCGGCATCCTGGAGAGCCGCGAGGCCCTGCTCGCGCCGCGCCGCATTGGACGCGGCGCTCATGCCGAGCCAGATCGGTGGATCACTGTGGTAGACGAATGCGAAGGTCAGCCGACCACCTTCGGACATCAGGTCGATGGCCAGTGCGATCGCGTCGCGACCGCTCTCTGACTCGTCCACGCCGACGATGACATTCGTGAACATCGGAGATCCTCCTGTTGGCTGGCAGTGCGGTCAGCTGGACGTCGCGGCGATCGACGCCGGTCGTTCGGTTACCTCACGAGCGCCGGCCCGCGCTCCGCGCGGGAGCTGCAGGATCGGGCAACCGGCGTGGCGCGTGAGATACGTCGAGGTCGTGCCATGGAAGACATGGTGAAGCGGGCCGTAATTCCTGGAGCCGATGATCAGCAGGTCGACTCTGTCTGTGAGCCGCGAGAGCTCCTCCTTCGGTCCGCCGTAGACCGCGTCGGCCCTGACCCCCTCGAGCAGCTCGAGCTTCTCTGCGCAGCGCCCGACGAGCTCATCTGCGGCTGCCGGCCAATCGGCCGGAATCGGAGAATCCTCGCGGACGTCCAGCAGCGAGACCACCCAGAGGACCTCGATTCGAGAGCCGCGACGGCCCGCGATGTCACGAGCCTCGGCCAGCGCCGCCTGACCTTCCGGCGACCCGTCGTAGCCAACACCGATCGTCTCGAAGTCGTGTGCGGCTTCGGTGTAGCCACGAGGCGCGACCGCGATCGCACAAGGGGCGCCGTTGAGCGAGGCCCGCGTGTCGTCTCCGATCAGTGCGCGACCCAGCAGGGCACGTCGTGACGAGCCAACCACGATCAGGTCCGAGCCACGCGATTGCGCGAGCTCGTGCAGGCCTCGACCGGGCGTGGAATGCCAGGCGCAAACGACTTCGGCGTCGACGCCCGCGGCAGACCGCTGCGACACCAGCATTCGCTCGGACTCGTCTCGCTGGAGTGCCGCCGTGACCTCGATGCCGCGAGGCAGCAGCCAGCCAGAGCCGTAGATATTGGCGAGGGTGATGGTTGCGCCGGGCGAGGCCAACCGGCGGCCGAGCGCGATCGCATCCCGGCCGCCCTGCCGGCCGTCGACGCCTACCAAGATGCTTGTGAACATTTGGCTCCTCCGGATTGCTTGTCCGGACACCGACGGTAGGCTCCGCTCATCGTTGCCTCATCCGTTCTCTGGCGCGACGACGCTTCGGAGCGATACGGATGTCCGCCGCGCAATCGGCGAACTGCGCGGGGTCGGCCAAAATCGCGATCATGACGACAGTGACCCAATCCGCGCAAACACCCCTCTCCGCCGACGAGCTCGCCCTGATCGATCAGTGGTGGCGTGCCGCCAACTATCTGTCGGTGGGCCAGATCTACCTGCTCGCCAACCCGCTGCTACGCGAGCCGCTGGCGCCGGAGCACGTCAAGCCGCGGCTGCTGGGGCACTGGGGCACCACGCCGGGGCTCAACTTCCTGTATGCGCACATGAACCGAGCGATCAAGGCACGCGATCTGAACGCGATCTACGTCACCGGCCCCGGTCATGGGGGCCCGGGCCTCGTGGCGAGCGCATACCTCGACGGGACCTACAGCGAGGTGTATCCACACATCGGTCACGACACCGAGGGTCTGCGGCGACTGTTTCGGCAGTTCTCGTTCCCGGGCGGTATCCCCAGCCACGTCGCCCCGGAGACCCCGGGATCGATCCACGAGGGCGGTGAGCTTGGTTACTCGCTGCTGCATGCCTACGGAGCGGTGCTGGACAATCCGGATCTGCTGGCGCTGTGCGTGGTGGGCGACGGCGAGGCCGAGACCGGGCCGCTCGCGGCGAGCTGGCACTCGAACAAGTTCCTGAACCCGGCGTCCGACGGTGCAGTCCTGCCGATCCTGCACCTCAACGGCTACAAGATCGCCAATCCGACAGTGCTTGCGCGCATCCCGCACGAGGAGCTGGCGGACCTGCTGAAGGGCTACGGTTACGCGCCTCGATTCGTCGAGGGCTCGGACCCCGAGGCGATGCATCAGCTCATGGCGGCGACGCTCGACTCCGTGCTGGACGAGATCGCGAACATTCAAAGCACGGCGCGGACGGCGGGCGCGCAGCCGCACCGGCCGTGCTGGCCGATGATCGTCCTACGGTCTCCCAAGGGGTGGACCGGCCCGAAGGTGGTGGACGGCCTGCCCACGGAAGGGACGTTCCGCTCGCACCAGGTCCCACTGTCCGCGGTGCGCACCAACCCGGACCATCTCGCACAGCTCGAACAGTGGATGCGCTCCTACCGCCCGGAGGAGCTCTTTGACGAGAGCGGCCGCGTGATCGCCGCAGTGAGCACGCTGGCCCCGGATGGCGATCGCAGGATGAGCGCAAACCCCCACGCCAACGGCGGCGTGCTGACCCGGCCGCTGGAGCTACCCGACTTCCGCGACTACGCGGTGGACGTGCCCGAACCGGCGCGGACATCCAGCGAGGCGACGCGGGTGCTGGGCACGTGGCTTCGGGATGTGATGAGCGCAAATCGCGACAGGTTCAGGCTGATGGGTCCCGACGAGACTGCGTCCAATCGCCTGTCGGCGGTGTTCGACGTCACCGATCGCGCGTGGGACGCCGAGCTCAAGCCGGGAGATGACCACCTCGCCCCCGATGGACGGGTGATGGAGGTCCTGTCGGAGCATCTCTGCCAGGGTTGGCTCGAGGGCTACTTGTTGACCGGTCGCCATGGGCTGTTCAACTGCTACGAGGCGTTCATCCACATCATCGACTCGATGTTCAACCAACACGCCAAATGGCTCAAGGTGACCCGGCAGATCCCTTGGCGCCGGCCGATCCCGTCGCTGAACTACCTGCTCTCATCGCATGTATGGCGCCAGGATCACAACGGTTTCTCACATCAGGATCCCGGGTTCATCGACCACGTGCTCAACAAGAAGGCGGAGATCATTCGCGTCTACCTGCCGCCGGATGCCAACTGCCTGCTGTCGGTCGCCGACCACTGCCTGCGAAGCCGCCACTATGTCAACGTGATCGTCGCCGGCAAGCAGCCCGCGCTCGACTATCTGACGATGGATGAGGCGATCGCGCATTGCACGCGCGGGATCGGGATCTGGGACTGGGCCTCCTCCGACCAGGGCCACGAGCCTGATGTGGTGCTCGCCTGCGCCGGCGACACCCCGACGCTCGAGACCGTGTCGGCGACCGCGATTCTCCGCGAGCGTCTACCCGAGCTGCGCGTGCGAGTGATCAACGTCGTCGACCTAATGCGGCTGCAGCCCGACTCTGAGCACCCGCACGGACTATCCGACGCGCAGTTCGACGCACTCTTCACCTCGTCGCGGCCTGTGATCTTCGCCTACCACGGTTATCCGTGGTTGATCCATCGCCTGACATACAGACGCTCCAATCACCACAACATCCACGTGCGCGGCTACAAGGAGGAGGGCACAACCACGACCCCGTTCGACATGGTGATGCTCAACGACCTCGACCGCTACCACCTGGTGATGGACGTCATCGACCGGGTGCCCAAGCTCGGGGAGCGTGCGGCCCATCTGCGCCAGGAGATGGAGGACGAGCGAATGCGCCACCGTGCCTACACGCGCGAGTACGGCGATGACTCACCGGACGTGCGCGATTGGGCATGGCCAGGCGCGTAAGCGTTCCCAGCCGGTAGTCGTGCAGGTCCTCGTCGTGAACGCTGGGTCCAGCAGCGTCAAGCTTTCGCTGCTCGGCGACGGAGATGCGACGCTGGCCGATCGCGAGCTCGCCGCCCCGCGATCGGAGCTCGATCCGGCTGCGCTCGACGCCGCGCTGCGAGCCGGCCTACGTGAGGCGGACGCGGTTGGGCACAGGATCGTGCACGGTGGCGATCGCTTCCGGGAGGCGGTACGCATCGACAGCTCGGTCGAGCATGCCCTCGGCGAGCTTGTCGATCTCGCTCCGCTGCATCAACCCAAATCGCTGGCCGCGCTGCGAGCGGTGAACGAGGCACTGCCCGGAATTCCGGCCGTGGCCTGCTTCGACACCGCGTTTCACGCCACCCTGCCCGACGCCGCAGCCACTTACGCCCTTCCTGAGGCGTGGCGAGAGCGGTGGCCCATACGACGCTACGGATTTCACGGTCTGTCGCACGCTTGGATCGCCCGGCGTGCCCCGAAGCTGCTCGGGATCGAGGCCGGCCGCCTGCGAATCGTGAGCTGTCACCTCGGGGCCGGAGCGTCGTTGTGTGCGATCGCGGGCGGGCGCTCGGTCGACACCACGATGGGGTTCACGCCGCTTGAGGGACTGGTCATGGCGACCCGGTCGGGCAGCGTCGACCCCGGGCTGCTGCTGTGGCTGCTGGAGCGCACCGAAACGAACGAGCGGGAGCTCGCAGCCGCGCTCGAGCACGACTCCGGTCTGCTCGGTCTCGCCGGCAGCGCTGACATGCGTGATGTGGTCGCGGGGGCGCGCGGCGGCGATCCGCGGGCCCGCCTCGCGCTCGACGTGTACCTGCATCGGCTGCGGGCCGGGATCGCGTCGATGACCGCCGCCCTGGACGGACTGGACGTGCTGGTGTTCACCGGCGGCGTGGGGGAACACTCCCCCGAGGTGCGCGGCGGCGCGGTCGACGGTCTCGGCTTTCTCGGCCTCGCAGTCGACGAGTCGATCAACGCCGTCACCGCAGGCGACGGTGACATCTCGGCGGCCACCGCGACCGCGCGGACGCTCGTCGTGCGGGCGCGCGAGGACGTCGAGATCGTGCACCAGACCCGTCGTGTTCTGGAGGCCTGACGCAGACGTGACCGACGAGCCTGCCTTCACGTTCGATGAGGAGTTGCTGTCGTGGCTCGGCGACGAGCCCGCAGCGGTTCGCGAGGCAGATGCCGAGCGCATCCGGGAGATCGCCGCCGAGTTCGCAATGGGTTTTGACCTGCTGGCCGGAATCGGCCCTGCCGTGACCGTCTTCGGGTCTGCGCGCACACCAGCGACGCATGCTCAGTACGCGCTCATGCGCGAGGTCGGCGCAGAGCTTGGACGCGCCGGCTACGCGGTCATCACCGGCGGTGGCGGGGGCCTGATGGAGGCGGCGAATCGCGGCGCGAGCGAGGTCGGTGCCGTGTCGGTCGGATGCAACATCGAGCTGCCCCGCGAACAGACCACCAACCAGTACGTGAACGTTGCGCTGCGCTTTCGCCACTTCTTCGCGCGCAAGGTGATGTTCGTCCGCTACGCGTCCGCGTTCGTCGTCGGACCGGGAGGGTTCGGGACGCTCGATGAGCTGTTCGAGGCACTCACGCTGATCCAGACGACGACGATCCGCCATTTCCCGGTGATCCTGCTCGACGCGCATCAGTGGGACGGACTGCTGCAATGGCTGCGCGCTGCCGTACTCGCCGATCGCCGCATCGACGAGGGGGACCTTCGCAGCCTGATCATCGCGACCACGCCCAGCGAAGTCGTGCAGATCGTCGGCGCCGCCCGGGATCGCCAGCTGGCGGATCGTCCGCGAGGGCCGTCGGAAATACGACGGCCGGCTGAGACTCAGTAGTTCTCCGAAGGCCCGGCGGGAACGCACGCGGATGAACAAGGCCAATACGGAGGCGAAGCTCCGCACATGATCAATGAACAGAACAGAGCCGCAGAGCTGCCCCGCGTCCGGGTTTCGGACTGCATGCACGCCGGAATCCTGAGCTGCGCACCCGATGCGCCGCTGGCCGAGGTGGCGAGCATCATGAGCGAGCACCGAGTCCACGCCGTCGCGGTCGTCGATCGTCACGGCGGCAAGCCGGTCGCAGTCGTCTCCGACCTCGACGTCGTCGCGGCTGCCGCCAGCGGCGCGGAGCCGAGCGCGCTGCAAGCAGCTGCCACGGAGCCGCTCACGGTGTCGGCACGCGAGTCGCTTCACCGCGCCGCGCAGCTCATGACCGAGCACGGCGTCGCGCATCTCGTGGTGCTCGACGCTGCCAGCGGCTATCCGGTTGGCGTGCTCTCGACGCTCGACGTGGCTGCGGCGTTCGCCGGCGCGGCATCCAAGTGACGTTCACGAACGGGGCAACCCGATGATCCTCATTTGCTATGACGGATCCGACGACGCCAGGGCGGCGATCGAGGTCGCTGGGCAGCTCGTCGGAGCTCAGCGGGCCACGGTGCTGACGGTTTGGCAGCCTTTCGCCGAGGTGCTCGCATCGACCCCTCTCGGCTGGGGGATCGCTCCCGGTGTGCTCGACATCGAGGAGGCCGACAACGTCAGCCGGACGGCGGCCGAGCGACTCGCCTCAGAGGGGGCAGAGCTGGCCCGGCAGGCCGGCTTCAACGCGGAGCCACGCCAGTCCATTCAGCTCGAGACCGTCGCGCACGCGATCCTCGACGAGGCGGAGCTGATCGGCGCAAGCGCGATCGTCATGGGCTCGCGTGGCCTCACCGGATTGAAATCGCTGCTGCTCGGCAGCGTCTCCCACGCGGTCTTGCAGCGCGCCGACAGAACCGTAATTGTTGTCCCCTCTCCCGCCGTAGCAAGCTCGCGTAAACGTCGGCCGGCCCGGTCCTAGGAACGCGCCGACACCAACTCAACGGAGGTCGATTTCGTGTTCAAGAAGATCGTGTGGGCGACCGACGGTTCGGACTCGGCCGACAAGGCACTGGCTGTTGCAAAGATGCTCGCCACCGAAAGCGGCGGTGAGCTCGTCGCGGTCCACTGTGAGGAGCTGACGCTGCCCGGAAAGGGTGGCGGCAGCCTGCCGGTTGCAGCAAACGAAGACGATCTCAGGGCGAAGATCGAGCGCCAGGTCTCCGACCTGTCTGCCGATGGCATCACCGCCACGCTGGAGACGACGCGCGCCAAGGTCGGCGGAGCGGCACACGCGATTGCCAGCGCCGCGCGCGCACACGAGAGCGACGCGATCGTCGTAGGGACACGCGGGCACACTCCGCTCGCGGGCCTACTCGTCGGAAGCGTGACCCAGCGGCTGCTTCACATCGCCCCGTGCCCGTTGATCGCTGTGCCGACGCGCGATCTCGACGGCCACGCCTGACTGGCGCAAACATGACGGGATCCGGCCCCGAGGCATACCCGGCCGACCGCGAGGCCGAGATCGTGCTGAGGGATGGCTCGACCGTCCACGTGCGTCCCGTCCGAGCCGAGGACAAGGCTGCGATCAGGACCTTCCTCGAAGGTGTGTCGGCTGACTCGATCGCGTTCAGGTTCTTCGGCACGGTCAATCTGAGCTGGGTGACCGATTGGGCAGTGGACGTCGACTACGCCGACCGGTTTGCGCTGGTCGTCGAGACTGGGCGCCCCCGCCGGATCATCGCTCACGCGGCCTACATCCGCCTGGGGCGCCAGTCCGGATCCCAGCCAACCCAGGGGGTGGCTTTGGGGACCGCCGAGGTTGCGTTCCTGGTCGCCGACGCGTGGCAGCGAAAGGGCATCTCGACCATCCTCCTGGCCCAGCTGGCTGGCGTCGCAGAGCAGCATGGCATCGACACGTTCTGCGCCGAAGTCCTGCCCGCCAACCACAGGATGATCGACGTGTTCCGCAACAGCGGATTTCCGATCGAGCTGCGGTCGACACCAGGTGCAGTCGAGATCGAGCTGCCGACGTCGCTATCTCAGGAGGCGGTCGCCAGCTTCGAGGAACGCGACCGAGTTGCGTCCGTCGCGGCGGTTCGGGCATTCCTGCAGCCGAGCTCCGTGGCGGTGATCGGAGCATCGCGACACCGTGACTCGCTCGGCGGCCAGCTCCTGCACAACCTGCTCTCGGCGGAGTTCGCCGGGCCCGTGTATGCGGTCAACAACGGCGCGGACGTCGTGCAGTCGCTGCCCGCATACGGTTCGATCCGCGACGTGCCCGGTGCCGTCGAGCTGGCCGTGGTTGCGGTCCCCGCGGAGATGGTGGTGGGCGTGGCCCGGGAATGTGCTCAGGCAGGCGTCCGCGCGCTGCTCGTTATCTCGGCTGGCTTCGCCGAGTCGGGCGTCGAAGGGGCTCGCCGTCAGCTCGAGCTCGTGAGCGTGTGCCGGGACGCCGGGATCCGGATCGTCGGCCCCAACTGCCTCGGGGTGATCAACACCTCACCGGAGGTCAGGCTCAATGCGACCTTCGCTCCCCACGCCGCGACCCCCGGACGGGTGGGTTTCATGTCGCAGAGCGGAGGACTGGGGATCGCGATCATCGAGGCGGCAAGCAGGGTCGGAGTGGGGCTGTCCTCATTCGTGTCAGTCGGCAACAAGGTCGATATCTCGGGCAACGACATGCTCCGCTACTGGGAGCAGGATCAGCGCACCGATGTTGCGCTGTTCTACCTGGAGTCGTTCGGAGAACCTCGTAAGTTCGCGCGGATCGCGCCCTGGTTCGGGCGGCGCAAGCCGCTGATCGCAGTCAAGAGCGGGCGCTCCACCGCCGGTGCGCGGGCTACGAGCTCGCACACCGGGGCGCTGCTGTCGGCCTCGGACGTGACCGTGGACGGGTTGTTCGATCAGGCGGGGGTCGTGCGCACCGACACGCTCGGGGGAATGCTGGACATAGCTGCCCTGTTGGCAGCGCAGCCCGTGCCGCGGGGCGATCGGGTCGCGATCGTCACCAACGCAGGCGGCCCTGGGATCATGTGCGCCGACGCATGCCAGGCAGCCGGGGGGGAGGTCCCCGAGTTGCCGGCCGAGGTCAAGGCCAGACTCGCCGAGTTCGTGCCACCCGAGGCGTCCCTGGGCAATCCGGTGGACCTCATCGCGAGCGCCTCAGCGGAGGACTACGGGCGGACGCTGAGGACGATCATCCAGAGCGGGGCATGCGACGCGATCCTCGCCGTGTATGTGCCGGCGCTTGTCACCGGAGCAGCCGATGTCGCCCGCGCGATTCGCGAGGTCGCACAGGCCGATCCCGGGGTGCCGATCGCAGCGGTGTTCATGACCGACGACGGTCCACCCGCGGAGCTGATCTCCGACGACGTCCGGGTGCCGGGCTATGCGTTCCCGGAGGACGCGGCACGCGCGATTTCGCTGGCGGCAAAGTACGGGCGATGGCGCGCGCGACCGCAGCTCTCGCCGCCGGTTCTTGACGGCATCCGGGCGCACGAGGCGGCCGCGATCATCAGTCGCGAGCTATCGGCCGGCATTGACTGGCTGTCTCCGAGCAGCGTGGCGGAATTGCTGAGCTGTTACCGCCTGCCGCTGGTCGAGATGCGTGTGGCCTCGGGAATCGACGAGGCGGTCGCAGCCGCCGAGGAACTGGGCACACCCGTCGCGCTCAAGGCCATCGCCGCTGGTTTGCTCCACAAGCGGGAGGCGGGGGGCGTGCGGTTGGGGTTGGACGGGCCAGACGCGGTGCGAGCCGGCGCGCGGGAGATCGATGCTGCGGTGACGCGCTCTGGATTTGCGCTGGACGGGCTGGCGGTGCAACCAATGGTGCCCGCCGGGGTCGAGCTGATTGTCGGGATGGTGAACGATCCCAGCTTCGGCCCGGTGGTCGCATGCGGCGCGGGGGGAGCGGCCGCCGAGTTACTGCAGGACGTCGCAGTGCGGATCACGCCCCTCAGCGATCTGGACGCGCGTGAAATGCTCCGTTCGCTGCGGACGTTCCCGCTCCTCGATGGGTACCGGAAAGCGCCGCGATGCGATGTCGCGGCGGTTGAGGACACGCTTCTGCGGGTGAGCGCGATGGTGGAAGCGCACCCCGAGATCACCGAGCTCGACTGTAATCCGCTGATCGCGGGCCCGACCGGAGTGGCGATAGTAGACGCGAGGCTGCGGATCA
>DASYFZ010000391.1:0-5654 GCA_036000295.1 Solirubrobacteraceae bacterium | reverse complement strand
GCGCGCGGCTGCATCTGCCCGCCCGAGATCCCCATCTGCGTCTGCGGGCACGAGCCCGAGGCCGAGCTGCTGACCCGGAGGGCCGTCGCGCCCAGCCCGGGAGAGGTGGCCGAGAACCCCCGATCGAAGTCGGCCCACCTGCGGGCCGCGCGCAAGCTCGAGGAGGGCTGAACATGACCCCGGCAGCGACCACACCCGCCGCACGCAAGGCATCCCCTCAGCAGCGCCGGACGCGCCAGAGTGCCCGGCCAACGGCCCCGCGGCGCGTCAGCGGCCCGATCGGCGGCCGCGCGGCGGCGGGCGCGGCCACCGCACGCGCGGCGACCGCACGCGCGGCGACCGCCCGCGCGGCGACCGTTCCCGGCGTCGCGCTGCCCCGCAGATCCGCGCAGCGCCGACCGGCGCTCGCGGCCCGTCTGCGGATCGGCGCGTTCATCCGCTCGCTGCCGGATCACAGGCTGCTCGACAGGCTGATCCGCGGTCGCTGGTGGATCCCCGTGCTCGGAGTGATGCTGGCTGGCATCGTCGCGATGCAGGTTGAGGTACTCAAGCTGGGGGCGAGCATGGGGCGCTCGCTCGAGCGCAACTCCGCCCTCTCGAGCGAGAACGCCGCGTTGCGCCAGAGCGTGGCGACGCTCGGCGACGACCAGCGCGTCGAGCAGCTGGCGGCGTCGATGGGCATGGTGATGCCGCCACCGCAGGCCGTCGGGTTCCTGTCGGCAAGCGGCGACGGCAACGCCGGCCGGGCGCTCGCGAACATCCACCAGCCCAGCGCCTCGTCGTTCCTCTCACTGACCCCCGCGAACGGCGAGATTGTGACCTCGGCGACGCTGGCCGCGGCCACCGCTCCGACCGGTACGACCGGCTCGACCTCGACAATCGGCTCTACGCCGACCTCGTCGACGACAACTTCCACGAGCGCCGCATCCACGTCCGGCGCGACAACGTCGGCGGTTGCGGCTGCCCCGACGGCTCCGTCGTCCGGCGCAAGCGCGACCGCGGCTACACCGACCCCGGTCACGCCGGCGCCGACCTCGGCGTCGAGCACGACGGGCTCGAGTCAGGCGGCCACGCCCTCACAGACCGTGACGCCGTCGACGGGATCATCCACCGGCGCCGTCGGGATCGCTCCGCCCTCCACCACCACCGGGGGCTGAGTCGAGCAAGTGGCGGGGATCGATCGTCGAATCGGACTCCTCTTCCTTGCGTTCCTGACCCTGCTGGGCCTCGCGCTCGCCCGCGCGACGTATCTCGGCTCGGTGCGCGCCAGCACGCTGCAACGCGTCGCAGCCACGCAGCAGGTCTCGAACTTGGTGCTCCCTGCCCCCCGCGGCACGATCACCGACCGCGATGGGGTGGAGCTGGCGATCAGCGAAGCCGCTGATGACATCGTCGCCGACCCGTACCTGATCAAGAATCCGGTCAAGGCATCCGAGCAGCTTGCGCCGCTGCTCGGCAAGACGCCGATGAGCGTCATCCAGCTGCTGACAAAGCCCCACACCGGCTTTGTGTATCTCGCGCATCTGCTGCCGGCGTCCAGGGCATCGGCGATCTCCAAGCTGAACATCGCCGGGCTCACGTTGATCACGTCGACAAAGCGCGTGTATCCGAGGTCGTGGGCGGCGTCGCAGGTGCTCGGGACCGTGGCCTGGGACGGGCGCGGCAACAGCGGCCTCGAGTACCGCTACGACAACGTTCTGCACGGATCAAATGGCGAGCGCCGAATCGTCAACGACGCGATCGGCCAGCCGATCTCGATCGACGACCTCAAGCCGACGGTGCCCGGCAAGACCATGGCGCTGACGATCGACGCCGCACTCCAGGACCAGGTCGAGGGGGTGCTGGCCGGAATCGGCAAGACGTACTCGCCCAAGGGCGCGACCGCGATCGTCATGAACCCCAACGACGGATCGATCCTGGCGCTCGCGAACTGGCCGCGGATCAACGCCAACGACCCGAGCGGCTCGCCGTCGTACGCGACGGAGGACCGAGCGGTCGGCTTCAACTATGAGCCCGGCTCGACGTTCAAGGCGATCACGGTCGCGGGAGCGCTCCAGGACGGCCAAGTGACTCCCAGCACGACGTTCGACATCCCGCCGTACCTCCAGGTCGCCGACCGACAGGTCCACGACGCCGAGAGTCACGGGTACGAGACGCTGTCGGTCGCGCAGATCCTGCAGCGGTCGAGCAACATCGGCGCCGACAAGATCGGCCTGGGGCTCGGCGCCAAGCGCTTTGACTACTGGGTGCACCGGTTCGGGTTCGGTTCCCCCACGGGCATCGACCTGCCCGGCGAGAACCAGGGCATCGTTCGGCGCTACTGGCAGTACTCGGGCTCATCGATGGGCAACCTGCCGATCGGACAGGGTGAGTCGGTGACCCCGATCCAGATGGCGACCGCATATGCGGCGATTGCCAACGGGGGCATCCTGCGCCCCGCGCACATCGTCAAGTCAATCGGCGGCAAGCCGACAGACATCCCGGCCGGGCACCGGATCATCTCGCGCACTTCTGCATCGGAGCTGCGCGACATGCTTCGCGGCGTGCTGGCCGACGGGGGAACGGCGTCGATCGCGGCGATCAAGGGCTATGACATGGCGGGCAAGACCGGAACCGCGAACGTGGTCGTCGGCAACACGTACTCGAGCACCGAGTACGTCGCGTCATTCATCGGGTTCGTGCCGACCGATCACCCGAAGCTGCTGGTCGCCGTGATCGTCGACCGGCCGCAGGGCGCGATCTACGGTGGCGCGGTCGCCGCGCCGGCGTTCCAGAAGATCGTCGGGTGGGCGGTGCCGTACTTCGGGATCTCGCCCCACTGACGAGCCCGCCCTCAGGCGACCTCAGGCCCGGGTGGCGACCTCAGGCCGGGGGGCGACCTCAGGCCAGGGGGCGACCTCAGGCCCGCGGCGCGCCCAGCTGCCTGGTGAGCGCTGCCAGCCGGTCGTCCCACTGCGCGCCGACCGCCGCCATCCACGAGACCGCGTCCGACAGCGGCTCCGGCGTCACCCGATAACGGACCTCGCGTCCCGAGCGCTCGCGATCGAGCAGGCCTGCGTCGGCGAGCGCGTTGAGGTGCTTGAGCACCGCCTGGCGGGAGATCGGCAGGTCGGCCGCAAGCTCGGTCGCAGTCGACTGTGGGTGCTCCGCGATCTCGGCGAGCAGCGCACGCCGTCTGGGGTCTGAGAGCGCACCGAACACGGCGCTCGCGCGATCTGGCTCCGCGGTCACGGCTCAGGCTGCCACGAGCACCGGGCCAAATGACGGCCCGCCAATGCCGTATACGGGCATCCCCACGAGGTCGAGCACGTCGAGCGGCCTGGTCTCAACCACCTTGAGCCTCGTGGCGTCGTCGCCGCGGGGCTCGAGCGTCAGCTCCACGCGGGTGGCGGCTTCGCCGTCGACGGCCCACCAGAACGTCAGGCGCTCGGGCGCGCGGACATCCTCGACCCAGCCGGTCTTGACCGAGTCGCCACAGGCGAAGCGGGCCTCGCCGCCGGGCTCGAGCGTCATTTCGACCTCGTCGGCGAGCCAGCCGTCTTCCGTCACGGCGTCCCAGACTTCGTCGGGGGTCGCCGGGAGGGTCAGCTCGCGCTCTATGCGGTCGGACATCGGTGCCTCCTGATGTTCGTCAAACGCGCAACTATTGGGTTGCACATCTGCTATCTTGCTTCGCAACCAACAGGTTGCACAATATCACCAGCAGAGGAGGACCCATGACCCTCGTTCCGATGGTCGTCGAGCAGACAGCTCGCGGCGAACGCTCATTCGACATCTACTCGCGGCTGCTCAACGACCGCGTCGTGTTCCTCGGCGGCCAGGTCGACGAGGACATCGCGAACCTGATCGTCGCGCAGCTCGTTCACCTCGAGTCCGACGACCCCGACAAGGACATCCACCTCTACATCAACTCGCCGGGCGGCTCGATCTACGCCGGGCTGGCGATCTACGACACGATGCAGTTCATCCGCCCCGACGTGCAGACGATCTGCTACGGCATCGCGATGTCGATGGGATCGCTGCTGCTCGCCGGCGGCGCACCCGGTAAGCGGATGGCGCTGCCCAACAGCCGGATCCTGATCCACCAGCCGTCGGGCGGGTACCAGGGCCAGTCCAGCGACATCGAGATCCACGCCCGCGAGGTGCTCGCGCTGCGCGCCCGCGTCGACGAGCTGTACGCAAAGCACACCAGCCAGTCGATCGAGCGCGTCCACGCCGACATGGAGCGCGACCGTTATTTCACCGGCGATGAGGCGGTCGCATACGGGCTCGCGGATCGCGTGATCGAACGCCGGGACCTGACGCGCCCGGGGCGCGGCTTCGGCCAGGCCGCCTAGGTGTCGTCGAGCCCGAGCGCGTCCGCGATCTGCGATCGCGAGGTGATGTCGAGCTTCTGGTAGACGTGGCGGAGGTGGTACTCGACCGTCTTGGGGGTCACGAACAGCAGCTCGGCGATCGCTCTCGTCGTCAGGCCCTTGGCCGCGAGCTCTCCGACGCGCAGCTCGCGAGGCGTCAGTGACGCGGCGCCCGTGAGCAGCGCGCGACGGGGGCGAGCCCCGGTCGCAGACAGCTCGCTCTGTGCTCTTACGGCCGCCGCGGCCGCGCCGCCGCGGTGACCGAGGTCGAGCGCCTTTCGCAGCGGCGGGCGGGCATCCGAGCGGCGGTTGGCGCGTCTCAGCGCAGAACCGAGGTCGATCAGGGCGTGGATCTGCTCCAGGCGCGGCCCGACCGAGCTGGCCAGCGCCACCGCCTCGCCGAGCAGCTCGAGCCCACGCTTGCCGCGCTCGGCAAGACCAAGGACGCGCAGATCGCGGACCATCACCCGCGTGATCCCTGACGCGCGCGCCAGCTCGAGCTCCTCCGAGGCGAGGTCGTGCGCCCGCGCTCGGTCGCCCAGCGCCAGATTCGCAAGCGCCGCGGTCGAGCGCCAGGCGACCCCGCCCGGGCTCGAGATCCCGTAGTCGTTCTGCAGGCGCCGGCCGGCGTCGAGTGCGTCCCGCAGCGCCTCGTCGGGACGCAATTGCGCGAGCCGCAGCTGTGCACGGACGTCGAGCAGGAACAGCAGATGGATCGAACTCTCGACCTGTGGATGCCCGATGAACGTCAGCATGGCCTCGGCGTGCGCGAGCTCGGCGCGCTGGATGTGA
The DNA here is from genome assembly GCA_036000295.1 of Solirubrobacteraceae bacterium. GTDB lineage: Bacteria > Actinomycetota > Thermoleophilia > Solirubrobacterales > Solirubrobacteraceae > Palsa-465. The sequence continues at coordinate 507 of DASYFZ010000391.1, read as the reverse complement.
CAGCACGCGAGCGCTCCGTAGGCGGTGCGCACGTACGCGCGAGAGCCCGCCGGGCGGGCGTCCAGCGCGCCCTGTGCGTCGGCGGCGGCGTCGAGGATGCGGCCCTGCTCATACAGCGGCCACGCGCGGCAGTAGCTCGCGCTGGCGTACGCGGCCGGCGAGTCCAACCGCTGTGCCGTCGCCAGCGCTTTGTCGCAGATCTCGAGGTCGCGCTCGAGCTCGTCGACGAACAGCAGCGCACCGGTCAGCAGCGGCCAGCTGAGACCGTCCGCGGAATCGTCGTCGAGCAGCGCGCCGTCGCCCCAGGCGAGCTCGGCAAGGCTCGTCACCGAGGCGCGATCCTGTCCGCGCAGCGCGGCCTGCATTGCGACGTGGGCGAGCGCCGCGCGCTGGGCGCCGGTGGGGGCTTGCGCAGCCCTCAAGAACAAGCGCTCGCCGCGGCGCAGAGCGTCTTCCGCGAGCTCTGGGACGAGTGACGCCGCGGCCGTGTAGACCGCCTCCAGCTCA
>DASYFZ010000384.1:0-2883 GCA_036000295.1 Solirubrobacteraceae bacterium | reverse complement strand
GTGGCGGTGGGCGCCGACGCGATGCCGGTGTTCACCGGCGTGGTCAGCACCGTGTGGCCGTTGTGCCACAGATCGAGCGACTGCGAGCTCTCGCTCACCGACACGAACGTGTAGCCGAACTTCGAAGATTTGTCCTTGACGGCAGCGTCGATCAGGGCCTTCCAGACCTGTGGACCGGCGACCCCGTCGGTCGTCAGGCCATTGTCGTTCTCAAATGCCATCAGCGCACCGCGGGTCATCACCCCAGCGGACCCTGCCGCCCAGAAGTTGCGAAGCGCACTGGGAACGTTGCCATAGCGCCACGTGAAGTCCCCCGTGGGCGGTTTGACGGCGGCGTCCTCCTGAGCGCTGGGCGTCATCGCCGGCGCGGTGTCCTTGGAGTTGAACTGCAGCGGCAGGTAGCCGAGCGTGGCCAGCAGCTGTTGCAGGCGCAGCGTCGATCCGGCCGGGACGCTCCAGCGCCCGGCGTCAGAGGTCCCGGCCTGCTGGCCGCCGACCAGCGTGACGTCGTGCGGCAGCGCGATGCTCACGTGGGCGCCAAGGCCGTAGCCATAGCCCTCCGGACGGAACACGATCGAGTGGTCGTTGAGCTGGTGCCACGAGCCCTGGGTCGCGGGCGAGATCGGCGGCATGTTGCTGCCGATGGCCTTGCTGATCGGCTTCGAGAACGTCAGCGTGATCGGGGTGTTGGGCTTGATCGTCGTCCCGGGTGCTGGATAGGCCTGCGCCGAGGCCCCCGAGCCCGCCGGGAACCAGCTGATCAGCTGCGGCTTTGCGGTCTCCCACGTGCGCGGGACGGCCGCGACCCACAACGACCCCGCCGAGGCGCCCTTGGGCAGCGTCACCCTGCCCTGGGTCCCGTTGAGCAGGCGGGTCTTCAGGTCGTTGGCGGAGGATCCGTAGAAGACGGTCGCGACCGGCTGCGTGAAGCCAACCCGCAGCGGCGCGCCGCTGCGAACCGTCAAGTAACGGTGACGGACGGTCGCCCTCGGGGTCGTCAACGTGAGCTGGAGGCGCTGAGTCTTGCCGGTCAGCCACGATGCCCAGCCGGGTCGTTTGATGACGACCTCGATCGAGACCTGGCGGCCGGCGGTGATCTGCGCCTGGGGCCAGAGTTCATTGCCCTTGAGGTTCACCTGGACCGGACGGCTGTGCGGACCGGTGACGACGCTGACGCTCTCGATCGTGCCCCCGCCGAGGGGGAGCCCGACCTTCGCAAGCGCCGTGGAATCGGCGGATAGGGTCGCCTTGGAGACGACCAGCGCGACCGCGGCGCCAGCCGCCAGCAGCAACACGGCGAGCACGCCTGCGGCCACGGCGTAGCGACCGCGCGCAGACCTGCGCGGTGATGCGGTGGTAGTCCGTCGCCCCCGCCCCCTGCGGGAAAGCCGATTCGAACCAACCGCAGGGCGAGACTCAGACTCAAACGCCACTACGAATCACCTTTCCGGGAAATCGTAGCGACCAGGTCCCGTGTCCTTGAAATACAGGTGCGTGCACCACGCCGTTTGCAAGCGTTGTTTCATCAAAGCTGGCTGAAAGCTGACGTTCGCTGCCGGAAGACGCGCGGAGGGCGGCGCCCTATCGCGTGACGGCGCCCTCGGCGGCGCTCGAGACCAGCTTGGCGTACTTGCGCAGCGCCACGTTCGCCGGCGCCCGGTCGGGGGCCTGGTAGGCCTTCAGGCGCGCAGCGATCTCCTCGTCGGTCAGGTCGACGTCCAGTCGACGCGCCTCGACGTCGAGCGTCACCTGCTCGCCGTCGCGAACGATCCCGATCGGGCCGCCACGGACCGATTCCGGCGCCACGTGGCCGGCCATCAGCCCCCGGGTGGCCCCCGAGAAGCGACCGTCGGTGAGCAGCGCAACGTCCTCGCCGAGGCCCTCGCCGACCAGCGCGGCGGTGACCGCGAGCATCTCGCGCATCCCGGGGCCGCCCGCCGGCCCCTCGTTGCGGATCACGACGACGTCGCCGGCCTTGATCGAGCCCGCGGTGACGGCAGCCATCGCGTCCTCCTCGCACTCGAACACCCTCGCGGGACCGGTCTGCTTACGGCGCTCGTAGCCCGCGAGCTTGACCACGCACCCCTCCGGGGCGAGGTTGCCGTGCAGGATCGCCAGTCCGCCGGTGGCGCTGATCGGGTCGTCGAGGGGGCGGACCACGCGCTGGCCGTCGGTCTCCTGGGCCGCGTCGGCATGCTCGCCGACGGTGCGGCCGGTGACCGTCTGGGCGTCGCAGTGAAGAATTCCGGCATCTTTCAGTCGCTTCAGGACCAGTGGGACGCCGCCCGCCTCATACAGGTCGGGCGCCACGTACTTGCCCGAGGGCTTGAGGTCGCACAGCAGCGGTGTGCGCTCGCTGATGCGGTCAAAGTCGTCGATGTGGAGGTCGACGCCGACCTCCTTGGCGATCGCCAGCAGATGGAGGACGCCGTTGGTGGAGCCGCCGCTACACGCGATCGCGGCGATCGCGTTCTCAAGGGCTTCGCGGGTGATGATGTCGCTGGGTCGCTGGCCGCGCTTGAGCACGTCCATCACGAGCCTGCCGGTTTGCGCGGCGACGTCGACCTTTCGGGGGTCGACCGCGGGGACCATCGAGAAGCCAGCGGGCGAGATCCCCAGCACCTCGAACGCCATCGCCATCGTGTTCGCCGTGAACTGACCGCCGCAGGCGCCGGCGCCCGGGGACGCGGCGTCCTCGAGCTCGGTCAGCTCCTGGTCGGTGATCCGCCCGGCGGCGTGCGCGCCGACGGCCTCGAACACCTCCTGGATCGTGACCTGTTCGCCGTGGAAGTGCCCCGGCAGGATCGACCCGCCGTAGAGCATCACGCTCGGCACGTCCAGCCGGCACAGCGCCATCACGGTCCCGGGGATCGTCTTGTCGCA
>DASYFZ010000381.1:0-11255 GCA_036000295.1 Solirubrobacteraceae bacterium | reverse complement strand
CACGACGACGTCCTCGCTGTCTGCGATCCACTGCCCTCCGAAGCGGACGCGCATGCGCCGGCCCAGCGGCTCGGCAAACAACAGCCGCTCCGGGAGTGGATCTGCAACCAGGAAGCGTCCGGCTGCTTGCGGTGAAAGTGGCCCCTGCTGCCAGGCGAGTCCCATGATCGATCCTTTCGTGCTCAGAACGGGTGTCTGGTCCATCTGTGGCGACGGCTGGCGCTCTTACCATCGATCGCGCAGAATGCACGGGTCGTGAGCTTTGAGCGAAGCCCGGTCGTCGACATCGCCAGGGATCGCGAGTCCGAGCGATGGGTCGCACAGCTCCGTGTCGGGCACCCACGCCGCGAGCGCACTGTCCAACGGCTTCACGAGCTGCTGCGACGGGCGGCATTCCACGAGCTGTCGCGGCGACGCGGTCTGCTGGGCTCGGTCGGCGGGCCCGAGCTCGACGATCTCGCCCAGCAGGCGGCCGATGACGCGCTGATGAACGTCGTCGCGCGGCTGGATGACTTTCGCGGGCTCAGCCGATTCACAACCTGGGCGTACAAGTTCGCGGTGTTCGAGGTGTCGGGCAAGGTGGCGCGCCACGCCTGGCGCCGACAGCCTCCGGGGCCCGAAGCGCTCGGCTTCGAGCAGCTGCCCGACCTGTTGAGCCCGAAGCCGGGTGAGCGGATCGAGCGGCGCGAGCAACTCGATGCGCTGTCGGCGGCGATCCGCGAGTTGACCGACCGACAGCGGGAGGTGTTCGTGGCGATCGCGCTCAACGAGGTGCCGCTCGACGTGCTCGCCGTCCAGCTCGACACCAACCGAAACGCGATCTATAAGAACCTGTTCGACGCCAGGCGCAACCTGCGCGCCCGCATGGCCGCCGCCGGGCATCCCGTCGGGGAGGAGGATTGAGGGCAGATGACTGACGAGCGTCACCTCGACGAGCTGCTGCGCGCGCAGGACGGGGATGCCGGCTGCACTGCGGGCGAGGACATCCTGGACGCTTTCGTGGAGCTCGAGCTGGCCGGCGCCGACCCCGCGCGCGTGTACCCGGGCACCGCCATCCACCTCCGAAGCTGTCCCGGCTGCCGAGCCGATCACGACGGTCTGCTCGAGGCGGCCCGGCGCTTCTCGGGCGCCGAGCCCGCGTGACGGCGGTCGGGTGAACCCGGACCGAGGTGGCACGCGAAGCGTCCCTATATCGGACTTTTCGCATCCCAGCCCCGTCGAAAGCCGCCGGGTGGGGCGGTAAGACCCGGCGGCCGCTGCGGCACTATCTCGGCATGGGACCCACAGCACACATTGCAGACGCTCCCGTCGTCGGACGGCTGCTGTCACTCAACGTCGGCGGCCCCCGGGACGTTCCCTGGGAGGGCAAGGCCGTCCGCACCGCGATCTGGAAGGAGCCCGTCGACGGCCGGCGCGTGGTCCGGCGAATCAACATCGACGGCGACGACCAGGCCGATCGGGCCGGGCACGGCGGCGAGCACCGCGCCGTGTTCGTCTACCAGATCCAGTCGTACCGCTACTGGGAACAGCAACTGCAGCGAGACGACTTCGTCTACGGGCAGTTCGGCGAGAACTTCACGGTGGAGGGCCTCGCCGACGACCGGGTTTGCATCGGCGACCGCTACCAGATCGGAACCGCGATCTTCGAGGTCACCCAGCCTCGGGTGACCTGCTTTCGCGTCGCGATCCGCTTGGGCGAGCCGCGGATGCCGTCGCTGCTCGTCTCTCACCACAGGCCCGGCTTCTACTTCCGGGTCATCGAGGAAGGCGAGGTGGAGGCGGGCGACGACATCCGGCGCCTGCAGACCGGACCCGAGGCGCTGACAGTGGCAGATGTCGATGGGCTGCTCTACCTCCCCAACCGCTCACGGCGCACACTGGAGCGGGCGCTGCGGATCCCGGCGCTGAGCAAGGGCTGGCAGGGCTCGTTTCGTGAGTTGCTCGAGCGGGCCGAGCACAGCGCCGATGCTCGTCCGGCGACCGCGTGGGAGGGGTTTGTGCCACTGACCGTGACCGCGGTGCACCGCGAGAGCAGCACGATCGTGTCCTTCGGGCTGCGTCCCGACGGTGCAGAGGCGAAGGTTCAAGCGGCCGCGGGCCAGTACCTCACGCTCCGTCTTGCGCCCGACGGACCCGGCCATGCGCCCGTCGTGCGCACGTACTCGCTGTCGGCGATCAGCCCCGCCGACGGATACCGGATCAGCGTCAAGCTCGAGCCGGGCGGCAAGGGCAGCGGGTTTCTTCAGGAGCACATCAAGCCCGGCGACACGATCGACGCGGCCGCGCCCCGTGGGGATTTCGTGCTGCGCGACAACGACCATCCGGTCGTGCTGATCAGCGCCGGCGTCGGCGCGACGCCCGTCCTGGCGATGCTCCGCACGCTCGCAAAGCACCACGACGGCCGTCAGGTCTGGTGGATCCACGGAGCGCGCAACGGCAAGGAGCACGCGTTCCGGCAGGAGGCCGACGGATTGCTCGCGGAATTGCCCGGCGCGCATCGGATCACGGCCTACAGCCGTCCGGGCGCCGACGACGTGCTTGGCGCCACCTTCGATCGAGCGGGCCGGATCACGACCGAGACGATCCGGGCCGCGGACATCCCGGCGGACGCGGACTACTACATCTGCGGCCCCACGGGCTTCATGCACGACCTCTCCGCCGGGCTTGCGGCGGGTGGCGTCGGACCGGAGCGGATCTCGATGGAGATCTTCGGGACCGCCGAGGCGGTCATCCCCGGCGTCGTCGGGGACCGGCCCGCTCCCCATCAGCCCTCGGGACCTCCCGGGCAGGGGCCGGTGGTCACGTTCAGCCGCAGCAACCTCGCCGTCGAATGGGATCCGAGCTACGGAAGCCTGCTCGAGTTCGCCGAAGCGTGCGATGTGCCAGTCAGCTTTGGCTGCAGAATCGGGGTCTGCCACAACTGCGAGAGCGGCCTTGTCGACGGAGACGTGACGTACAAGATCGAGCCCCTGGAGCCGCCGCAGGAGGGAAGGGTCCTCGTCTGTTGCACCGAGCCGGCCGGTGAGATCACGCTCGAGCTGTAGGGTGCGCCCCGGTGTTGGGTCGGACTCGTGTGCGCGGGACGCTGCTCGCGCTCCTCGCAGTGACCGTCTGCTGCGTCGGCGCGACCCAGGCGGCGGCCGCTCCGAAGCTGCCGCTCGGCCACGCGGGCCGCTGGATCACGGACGCCGACGGCCGGGTCGTCGTGATGCACGGGGCGAACCTGGTCTACAAGCTCGCGCCGTTCTATCCAGCCGCCGGGCCGTTCGGTCCCAGCGATGCCGCGTACCTGCGCTTGCTCGGCTTCACCGCGATCCGCGTCGGGGTGCTGTGGGAGGCGCTGGAGCCCCAACCGGGCGTCTACGACGATGCCTATCTGAACCACATCGCCGGCACCGTGAACCTGCTGCGCCGCTACGGCATCGTGTCGATTCTCGACTTCCACCAGGACCAGTACAACGAGCAGTTTGAAGGGGAGGGGTTCCCCGCCTGGTCGGTGCAGGACGACGGGCTGCCCAATCCGATGATCCCGTTCCCCGCCGGCTATGAGACCAACCCGGCGGTCCAGCGTGCATTCGAGAACTTCTGGGCGGACAAGCCGGGTCCCGGCGGCATCGGCCTGCAGGAGCGGTATGCCGCCGCTTGGTCACACGTCGCGACGCGGTTCCGCGGCAACCGCGCCGTCCTGGGGTACGAGATCATGAACGAGCCGTTCCCCGGCAGCGACTACTCGAGCTGCGCCAGCCCCGGGTGCCCCTCGTCCGACGCCGAGCTCACCGCGCTCGAGCGCAAGGTCGATCGCGCGATCCGCTCCGTCGACGCTCGCACCCTGGTCTTCTACGAGCCGTACGTGACGTTCAACTTCGGATTCCCCGACGGCGTCGGGGCGCTGAACGACCGCAGAGCCGTGTTCGCCTGGCACGACTACTGCCTCGTGAGTTCTCCGGATGGCTGCTCGAGCAACGAGACCACTATGCAGGTCGCCGCCGCCCGCGTCGGCAGGACGGGTGACGGCACGTTCTTGACCGAGTACGGGGCCACGAGCAGCGCGCCGAGCCTCGACCTGATGGTGTCGCTCGCCGACAAGTACATGGTGCCGTGGACCTACTGGTCCTACTGCACCTGCAGCGACCCGACGGGCTCAAGCGACGAAGGAATGGTGCTGGATCCCGGCAAGCCCAAGACGGCCGCCAATCTCAGGCCAAGCATCGTCGACGCGATCGTCGAGCCGTATCCCCAGGTGATCGCCGGCACGCCGGTCGCGTGGCGCTTCGATCGCTCGGCCCGCAAGTTCACCTTCAAGTACAGAACCGCCAGGGCATCCGGGCATGGGACGTTCGGCCCGGGAGCCGTCACCGAGATCGCGGTCCCCGCGCTGGTGTTCGGCCACCGCTACTCCGTGCGAGCCGCGGGCGCGGCGATCGTTTCCAAGGCAGGAGCCCGCGTGCTGCGGATCGTGTCCTGCCCGCGCGCAAAGAGAATTTCCGTGTCGGTGACGCGGGGATCGCGACGCTCGGCAAGCTGTCAGGCGCCCCCGGCTACACGGTGACCCTCCGCGCTGCCTGCGCGAAGTAGTGCCCCCGCTCGAGATCTTCGATCAGGCCGAGACGCGCCGGTCGCCATCCGAGGCGCTCCTGGGTCAGGGCGCTCGACGCCGGAGCGTCGATCCCGAAGAACATGCCCATCCAGCCGAAGTGCTCCGCCGCGTCTTCTGGCGCGACGGACACGACCGGCACCTCGAGGTGACGGCCGATCACCTCGGCGATCTCGCGCGTCGGAATGCCCTCGTCGGCGATCGCGTGGAACACCGAGCCAGCGTCCGCGGTCTCCAGTGCGAGCCGGTAGAGGTTGGCGGCATCCAGACGATGCACGGCCGGCCAACGGTTAGACCCGTCGCCGATGTAGGCGGCGACGCCCTTGTCGCGGGCGATCTCGATCAGGACCGGCACGAAACCGTGATCGCCTTCGCCGTGCACCGAGGCGCCCGGGCGCACGATCGACGTGCGTACGCCGCGCGCGGCGAGCGCCTTCGCCGCGTCCTCGGCCCTGAGCCGAGGGTGGGAGTCCGAATCGGCGGAGTCCTTCTCGGTCGCGACCTGCCCGGGCTTGATCAGGGCGGTTCCGGTGGTGATCACCATCGGCCGGCCCGAGCCCTCGAGCGCGGCGCCGAGCGTCTCGACGGCCAGCAGGTCGGTCCGCGCCGCGTCCGGCATCCGCGAGAAGTCGTGGATATAGGCCGTGTGGATCACGCCGTCGGCCGCGGCTGCACCGCTGCGCAGGCTCTCGAGGTCGTCGAGTGCGCCTCGGTGGGCCTGGGCACCCGCGGCCTCCACGGCCGAGGCTGCTTCGTCGGAACGGGCGAGGCCGATGACTTCGTGCCCGGCGTCGATGAGCTCGGCGACGACGGCGGAACCGATGAATCCGCTCGCGCCGGTAACGAATACGCGCATGGTTGATCCTCCGAATCGAGTTAGTGGGATTCGGCGACTCCAGCCTTGTCCGCGCGGATGGACTGATGTCAGTCGCTGACATCAAACGTAGCATATGATGTCAGTCGCTGTCATCAACTACGATTCGGTGCGTGGTCCGTTGGGAACCAGACAGTCGCGGGAGGCTCGCGCAGGCGGCGATGGAGCTGTACTCAGAACAGGGCTTTGAGAAGACCACCGTCGCGGAGATCGCCGAGCGCGCGGGGGTGACCGAGCGAACCTTCTTCCGCCACTTCGCCGACAAGCGCGAGGTGCTGTTCTCGGGCGCCGGTGAATTTCAGGAGCTGCTCGTGGGCAGCGTGGCGAGCGCTCCCGACTCGCTGGCTCCGATCGACGCCGCCGCGGAGGGCGCGCTTGCCGCTGCCGCCATGCTGCAGCAGCGAGCGGAGTTCGCCCGTCAGCGCGCGAAGGTCATCGCTGCGAACCCGGAGCTGCAAGAGCGCGAGCTGATCAAGTTCGCGTCGCTGTCGACGGCGCTCGCCGACACGCTGCGAGCGCGTGGCGTCACCGAACCCGCCGCGAGCCTCACCGCGGAGGTCGCGATGGCGGTGTTCAGGACCGCGTTCGAGCGCTGGATCGACGGGACGGACGGCCGCGACTTCCCGCAGGTGATCCGCGAGTCGCTCGCGGAGCTGACGGCACTCACCACGGGCAGGTGACGCTGTCCCGTTCGCCGGCTGCGCCGCAACGGGCCTCCACCAATCGCACCTGCCGCGCATAGGCCTCAGAAGTGCACTGCTCGCGGTCGAGTGCGGCGCAGTACGCGGCAAACGCCATCGCTCGGTCGGCTGGCAAGGCGTCAAGAAAGCGCCCGTAGGCCGCCTGGACCTCGGCGCACACCGTACGCCAGTCGCAGTACAGCTCGATCAGCCGATCGACCACGTCGCGGCGGATATGGATTCCCACGGTATATCCGGTGCTCATGCGGCCAAGGTAGGCCGCGCCTGGACTTGTGAGAAGGTCCAATCCTGGGAGTGTTTTTAGGACCAAGCCTGTGGACATCCACCTCACCCTGAATCGAGAGGCGCCGTTGCGCGCGCAGTTGGAGCGGGAGCTGCGCTCGGCGATCCGGTCGGGTCGGCTGCGTTCCGGGTCCAAGCTGCCGCCGAGCCGCGTGCTTGCCGACGAGCTCGAGGTGTCGCGGGGGGTCGTGGTCGAGGCGTACTCACAGCTCGTCGCCGAGGGCTACCTGGTCGCTCGCTCCGGGGACGGAACGAGGATCGCCGACGGGCTTGCGCAACAGCCCCCCGCACCGCGAGCGCCGTCGGGCAGGGCGCCGCGGATTCGCTATGACCTTCGCACCGGCCTGCCGGATGTTTCTCTGTTCCCCCGCCGGCAGTGGCAATCGGCGATGGCGAGCGTGCTGCGCGAGATGCCCGACGTCGGACTGTTGTACGGGTCGCGTCGAGGTCTGCGCGACCTGCGAGTTGCCCTGAGCGACTACCTCGGGCGCGTTCGCGCGGTCGTGGCCGATCCGGAACGGGTGTTCATCTGCGCCGGTGCGGCGCACGGCATGGGCCTCCTGTGGAGCACGCTGGCGCAACGCGGTGCCAAGCGAATCGCCGTCGAGGACCCGGCCTGGCGGGCGATCCCCGAGACGGTGGCGCACGCCGGCCTGGAGGTGATCCCGATTGGCGTGGACGAGCACGGCCTGGACGTCGGCGGCCTCGAACGTGCCGATGCGGACGCGGTCGCGCTGTCGCCCGCGCACCAGTATCCGACGGGCACCGTGCTCGCGCCGGAGCGTCGCGCCGACCTGATCGCGTGGGCGCGCCGGCGGGGCACGCTGATCGTGGAGGACGACTACGACTCCGAGTACCGCTATGACCGCGAGCCGCTCACCTCGCTCCAGGGACTCGCTCCGGACTGCGTCGCCTACGTGGGGACGGCGAGCAAGACCCTGGCACCCGGCCTGCGCGTCGGATGGGTGCTCGCCCCAAGCCACCTGGTCGGTGAGATGACGGCCCAGCACGGCGTGGCGCGGGCAATGCCGAGCGTGTTCACCCAGGCCGCATATGCGCGGCTGCTCGAGCTGGGCGAGATCGACCGCCACCTGCGCCGCACCCGGCGTATGTACCACGCCCGGCGAAACGCGCTGATCGATGCGCTCGCGCGATGGTTGCCCGAGGCCGCGATTGGCGGCGCGGCCGCCGGGCTGCACCTGATCGCGTGGCTGCCGGAGGGAACGGACGAGAGCGCCGTCGGCGACGCGGCTGCCGCGCGGGGGGTTGCGATCCTCACGCTGCACCGCGACTGTGCGGTCGCGGCAACGTTGCCCCCGGCGCTGCTGCTGGGCTACGGAATGTTGGACGAGTCGGTGATCCGGCGCGCGGTCCAAGCGCTGGCAAAGGCAGTCAGGACGTAGCGGCAAGGCAACTTGGTCCACGCACGCGGGCTTCGATTGGCCCTTCCGCGTGCGGCGGGCGCGGCCGTAGGATCGCGTGCCCGCAGCGGCCATGGACGGACGACGCACAAATCGTGTTCTGGTAATCGGCGCCCAGGGCGTGATGGGCAGGCTCACGGCCGATGCCTTCGCCGCCGCCGGATGGACCGTGCGGGCCGGCGCCCGGCGACCGCGCCCGGGCCACGTTCAGATCGACCTCGGCAGCGCACAGTCAATCGCGAACGCCGTCAGCGATGACGAGCTCGTGGTCAACACGGTTCCGCACCCGGAGCTGCTCGCCGAGCGTCATGTGCTCGAGCACGGTGGCACGCTGATCAATGTTTCCGCGCTGCCCGCGTCTGCGGGCCGCTCGCTGCGAGCGGTCTCGGGCGGGGCTCGTGGCACAGTGCTGATGAACGCGGGACTGGCCCCCGGCGTCACAACGATCGTCGCGGCCGACCTGCTGCGACGCAACCCCGATGCCGGCGAGCTCGAGATCGTGTTCACCCTGTCGGTGACGGCGCCGCGCGGGCCGGCGAGCGCGGAGTTCATCAACCTGGGGCTCACCAACGTCGCGCGTCACCGCACCACGCTCGTGCCGCTACCAGCGCCGTTTGGCGAGCGGCGATGTCTCGGCTTTCGCGAGGGCGACGCGGGATGGCTCGGCGGCATCGCCGAGGGCAGGGTCGTTCGCCAGTACATCTGCATCACCGAGCCGGCGGTTCACGAACGACTGCTCGAGCTCAACGCCAGTGCTGCCTTGAACAAACTACCAAGGGAGCTCGTCGGTGCGCGGAGCCCAATCGCAGATGGGACGCCGAGCGATGAGCCGGTGGCTCACTGGATCTCAGCGGGTCGGCAGGGCCGGCGGCTCGCCGCCCGGACGGTGCTGTGCCGAGGCGACTTCCTGCACGCGGCGCGGAGCACGATCGTGTTCGCCGAGGCCCTGCTCAGCCCGGCGCAACGCGCAGGCTGCTTTGACCCGGAGGAGATCTGCACGCTGAGCGCTGTGCAGGACAAGCTCCGGGACGCCGGCATCACGATCGCCGCGCAGCGTCCGCTGGTCTAACCGGCGAGCAGCTTGAACCCGTGGTCCCACGCTCCGCGACGACCGCCGATCTTGACCCACAGGATGCAGATCGCCTCGAGCTCCCGGGAGCCTTCGATGCCGCCGATGTCGATCGCGTCGGGCCACCCGAAATCGGCCACGATGTCGCCGACGGTCCGCTTGGCGTCGTCGTCGTTTCCGGCAATCAGCATCGTGGGTCGCCCCTCGCTGAAGCTCGGGTCGACGAAGTAGGGGTTGCCGATCGTGTTGAACGCCTTGACGACCTTGGCGTCTGGCAGCGCGCGCTGGACGCGTTCGCCGAGCGAGTCCTCGCCGCAGATCGACAGCTTGGGCGGGAAGCCCGCGGAGAAGTCGAGCGGGTTCATGGCGTCGATCACGATCTTGCCCGCAAAGCTGTCGGGGCCCGCCTCGGCGATCGCCTCCTCGGCGGCATTGCCGAGCACCGCCAGCACGATCAGATCACCGTGCGCCGCGGTCTCGGGGAACGTTCCCGCCTTGATGCCGGCTCCGTCACCGTCAAGCCATTCGCGCAGCTCGGGCTTGTCCGGCTCGCGCGATCCGATCATCACGTCGTGCCCGCGGCTCGAGAACCCCGCGGCCAGGCGCCGCCCAACTTCACCGCTTCCAAGCACGCCCACCCGAGTGTGTGTCAGCCGGCCTTTCGACATAGTCCGCTCCTATCGCGTCGAGTGAAGTCACTCTAATCGGCGGGGGCTGGGACGAGGCCTCGCCGGTGGGCAAGCGCGGCGGCCTCAACCCGAGTCGACACCCCGAGCTTGGCGAGGATGTTCGACACGTGGACGCTCGCCGTCTTGCGGGAGATGAACAGCCTCTCGGCGATCTGGCTGTTGGACAGCCCGTCGGCGACCAACCGCAGCACCTCCGCCTCGCGCGCGGTCAGGCCAAGCCGCTCGAGCTCGTCCGGGACGTCGGCCTCGTCGTGACGCTCCCCGACGATTGCCTCGATCTGGGCTGCGACATCCTGCGACCCGAGCCGCTCAAGCTCCAAGCGTTCGACCAGCCGTTGCTGCTCCCAATGAGCCGCCATGCGCCGGAAAGGATGCGCACGGTGCAGCTCGTCGGAGCGAACTGTGAGCACAACCAGCAACCGGCGGCCGCTCGTGCGCGCGATCAGCAGCGCGAGCAGGTCGAGCGTCGACCGGTCGGCCCATTGGACGTCTTCGAACACGAGCATCAGCGGCGCGACGTCGGCTAGCCGTCCGATCATTCCGAGCATCAGCTCCAGGACTCGTGACGGGCCGCGGTCGTCGCCCGGCGTCGCTGGAGCGGCATCCTCGAGTTCGGGAACCAGCCTCGCGGGCGCCACCCAGCACCTCGTCCAGATCAGCGGGCCCGAGCTCGGCGGCGAAAGGCGCGGATCATCTCGACGAGCGGCGAAAACGGGATGCCGCCGCCGTCGAGCTCGACACAACCACCGACGAGCGCCCGCACACCGGACCCGCGAGCCTGGCCGATCAGGTCGTGCACGAGTCGCGACTTGCCGACGCCGGCCTCACCGCCGCCAGCACCGTTGCCTGCTCTCCGGCGACGGCGCGGCCAAGCGAGCTCCCCAGCAACCCCAACTCCGCCTGGCGTCCGACCAGGACGGGGCTCACAAGACTCGGCGCCACGCCCGCATGATCCCAGACCTCGCCATCCCCCCTGAGGGACATGACCTCCGCGTCATGTCCCTGTGTCAGAGAACTTACGACGTCTCGACCGGCGTGTCGGCGAGCTTGCCCCACTCGACCCATGAGCCGTAATACACGGCCACATCCGGGAATCCGAGCACGTGCCGGAGCGCGAACCAGACCACGCTGGCGCGGTTGCCGATCGTGCAGTACGTGACGACGCGCCCGTCAGGCTGCACTCCGTGGGCGTCGCAGATCGCTTCGATCTCACCGGGACGCCTGAGCCGACGGTCCGCGTCGAGCAGGAGGTCGAACGGGAGGTGCACCGCGCCGGGGATGTGTCCGGTGCGGCCGGTGTCCTCCGTTGCTCCCGACGGCCAGAACCGGTCGCCCTCGAACTCCTCGTGTGATCGCACGTCGAGGATCAGTCCGTCGGGCTGGCCGATCAGCTGCGTCACGTCGTCGCGCGTTGCGACGATGGGCTCGGCGCCTCGGGGATCGGGATAGGAGACGGTCGCCGGCTGCCGCGCCTGCCGGCTCCACTCATATCCGGCCTGCTCCCATCGTTCGCGCGGACCGTCCATCAGCACGACCCGCTCGTGACCGAGGCTCTTCATCAGCCAATAACCCAGATACGCGCCGTAGCCGTAGAGCACGATCGTGCTCGAGTGCTCGATCCCCGA
>DASYFZ010000333.1:0-11298 GCA_036000295.1 Solirubrobacteraceae bacterium | reverse complement strand
GCGGGTGGTGGCGTGCTCGAGCTGGTTGAGCAGCACCGACGCGAACGGATAGGCCTTGACCACCGCCGGGTTGGTGTAGGAGTTGATCGTCACCGGCGGGAGGCCCTCGTTGATCGCCTCCTGGTTCTGCCAGTACGGGCGGGTCATGCAGATCGCCGCCTGCTCCGCCAACGCCGGGTTAGGGCCGTACTTGGAGACGCCGATATTGGCGCCGCCGACCGAGGAGCGACCGGGGGCGTTCGGATAGACCGCGGGATACGGGGCCCAACCAAGGTTCTGGAACACCTTCTTGGTCACCGCGCTGGTCTTGGCGTCCGTTCGCGCGGCAGCGTAGACGTAGGGCCAATTGACCATGAACGCCGCCTTGCCGGCTTCAAACGTCAGGCGTCCCTGGTCCTCCTGGTCTGTCGAGAGCGACGGGTCGGCGCGGCCCGACTTGGCCACGTCGAGGATCGTCTGCGCCGCCACGACCGCCGGCTTGCCGAGAACAGGAGTGCCGCTGGCGTTGACAACCTGGCCGCCCGCCGACGCGTCGAGACTGTTGAACCAGACCGTGTAGCCCTCGTACTCCTGCCCTTGCTCCTCGATCAGGCCGTCGCTCGCCGGAAGCTTCTGGGCCATCGAGATCATCTGCGCCCACGTCTTGGGCGGAGTCTTGACGAGGTCCTTGCGGTACCACAGCAGCTGCGCGTTGGTGTTCAACGGAACCACGTAGACCGTGCCCTTGTATTGCGACCCCTGGGCGACGATCGGCAGCACGTTGCTGAGCGCCTGCTGACGCTCGGCGCCGGTAATCGGCCTCAGCCAGCCGGCCGCGGCGAATTCCGAGGTCCAGATCGTGTCCATGTTCATCAGCGAGATGTCCGAGTCGTGGGCGGCCAGGCGCTGGACCAGGAGGGCTCGCGAGGAGTCGGCGCTGTTGGCGAGCGGGACGAACGTGATCTTGTACTTGCCGCCCGATGCCTTCGCGCACGCCTGGGCGGCCTTGACGTTGGTCCCGTTCGGGTCCGGCGACGAGTAGAAGTTGAGGTTGACCGGGCCGTGTGTTGAGCTCGAGCCGCAGCCAGCGGCCGCGAGCGCCCAGACGACAATCAAGGCCGCTGACAAGCACGTCGCAACGTTGCGAGATCTCTTCGATCCTCGATCCACGTGACCCTCCTTGCACTCCCGCCGGTGGCGGTTACCGCGAGCGTTCTATCGCTGCGAAAGCGGGCTGCCCAGCCTTGTTCGGCTATGCCGGACGAGGCGCCGCGCGAGATCGGGAGTGCGGCACTAGTCCATCTCCTTGAGGATCTGGTGCACCATCGTGTCTTCGCCGACGGAGGGTCCGAGCGGCTCGTGGAGCAGCCGGTCGAGGATCGCCTCGGTGCCCTCGTGGCTGGTCAGCAACAGGTATCTGAGCATCGCGATCCGCATGTAGCGCTCGGTCTCGCTGCCCTGCCCGCCGATGCCCGCTTCCGACAGGGCCTCGACCACTGGCTCGTACTCCTCGCGAAACCAGGCCAGCGCGATCTCCTCGCGAGACAGCAACTGGCCGCGCGCATGACTGGCGCGCAGGCCCCAGGCCTCGACCAGCGTTCCAAGCTGCGCGTAGCGCCATTCATCGGATAGTTTGATCCGCGCGCTGAGGTCGGCGGGCAGCGGCACGCGCTCGTGAAACACGCGTTCATGGTGCTTGAGCGGCAGGTCGCGCAGCCGCAGCTGCGACTCCGCGCCCAACGCGGTGCGCACCTCACGCACGTGCGCCTCGATGTGGGTGTCTCCGAGCGCGCGGGCAACGGACACGCGATGGTGGCCGTCCTGGACGAAGTGCAGCTCGCCGATCCGGTACACGTCGATCGGAGGCATCGTCTGGCCGCGGCGGCGCGCGGTGGCGATCCGCTCCCACCGGGAGCGCACGCCGGGCGAGGTCGGGCGGAACTCGCGGTCGAACTCGTTGTGCCGGCGCGCCACGGTGCCGACGATGGTGTCGAGCCGGATCTCATGGATGCCGATGTCGCGCTCGCTGCGGCGGCCGAGCGCGGCAACCACCTCCTCGAACGGGAGCATCATCGAAACGTCGTCGGGTTCGAATCGCAGGCGCGATGCGATCTTCGAGTACGCGCGGCGGCGGCGCTGGCGCGCGAAATCGGACTGCGCGTCCTGCTGCGGGAGTCCGGTGTCCTTCATCGACATATGCCCTCTTTGAACGGACCGGTCGTTTGAGCCGATGATAGGCACTGACAGATCGGGTGAAGCCAGATATTTCACGGGGTAGCCTTGAACCATGTCTCGCGAGTCGGAGCTGCTCGCCGCGCTGACGAACGAGCCCGCCAGCACATCCGAGCTGTATGAGCGCGTCGGGTACCTGACGCTCACCCGGCTGGGCCTGATCCCGTATCCCGCGTTCCGGCAAGCCCTCTCGACGCTGGCTTGCGCGGGACTTGCCGAGCACGAGACGGCAGACGACGGCTCGACGGTGTGGTGGGTCGGGGAATGAGCTTGCGCCCCGCCTAACCGGTGTTACCGTTCGCAGATGCAGTGCTCGTCGTTGGCTTGATCCACGATGGCGGTTGGGAGCCTCCCGACGACGAGCCCGAGCCGAGCCGGCCGAACCGCAAGTGGAACCTCCCGTGGCGCTCGCTGGTCTGGCTCGCCGTGTGGGTCTGGCTGATGGCACTTGTTCCGGCGGCGAGCTCAGCGTTCGGCGGCCTTGCCGGGTTCGGGGTGTTGATGGCCGCGGTGGCGGTGGCGGTCTGGCGCATCGACCGTTGGTGCGCCAAGCAGTACTGGTCGGGACTGCGCGAGTACAAGCTCTGACATGCGCCGTTCAGCCATCCCGAACGGCCGTTGACCCGCGGCGACGGGGGGTGTCACACTCGCGCGCCGACGTTCAGCGAGGAGGAGACCAATGGACGCGCCAACACAGCATCGCACCCTGATCGTCGCGAACCTGACCGCGTCGACGCCGTTCCTGCTCCAGGAGGTCACGCGGCTGGCGGCCGAGCGCCCCACGAAGTTCTCGCTACTGGTCCCGGGCGTCGACCCGGCCAAGTCGGCTGACTGGTCGCTGGAGACCGCCGAGAAGCTGCTGAGCCGGGCGGCGGACTCGCCGGTCAAGGGATCGCTGGGCGGGCAGGATCCGCTCGAGTCCATCCGTGAGGCGATCGCCGGCGGCAACTATGACGACGTGCTGATCTCGACGCTCCCGAAGCCGAGGTCAGAGTGGTTGCGCAAGGACCTGCCGACGAGGGTCTCTGAGCTCGGGATCCCCGTCAGCGTGATCACTCCGCCCGAAGAGGCCAGCCCGCTCAAGCAGTTCACGGATCAGTTCTCCGCTAGATAGCCCGCGCGACTAGCCCGCGCGACTAGATAGCCCGCGCGAGCTCGCCGCGACGCATTGCGGCCGAGATCTTCGAGGCCGCCGCGACGAGCGCGCGGGTGTGCGAGTCGGCGTTGAGTCGTGACAGTTGATCGGCGAGGTCGAGGCTGATCGCGGCGGCCACGGTCCCTTCGGGGCCGCGCACCGGCGCGGCAACCGCGCACTTGCGCACCGACAAATCGGCGTCGTCGCGCGCCCAGCCGTGCATCCGCACGCGCTCGAGATCGGACTCCAGGTCGTCGAGCGACGTGTGCCCGCTGCGCACAAGCCCGTCGCTCCACAGCATCTCGACCTCGCGCGCCGGGCGGCCGGCGAGCAGCACTTTGGCGATCGCGCTTCCGTCGAGCGGTACCGCGGTCCCAGCAAGGGGTGCGCAGTCCGCGTGGCGCCGGTCGCGCCTGCAGTCCAGATAGATGATCCGGTCGCAGTCCCACGCCGCCAGGCTGACCGGCAGGCGCTGGCGCTCTGACAGCTCGCGGACGATCGGCCGCGCCTGCGCCTTGAGCTCGCTTGTGCGCAGCAGGACCGACGCCAGCGAGATCGTGCGCCACCCGAGCCGATACTTGCCGTGGCCGACGCGCTGCAGCAGCCCGATCGCCGCGAGGCTGGAGAGGATGTCGTGCGCCAGTGACTTGCCGATGCCCAGCCGCTGAGCGGTCGCGGTGACGCCCCATTCGGGGTTCTCGGTGGTGAACAGGTCCAGCACCGCGCCCGCGCGCTTGAGCGTGCCGAGCATCAGTAGGCCGTCCGGCTGGACCGGTCAACCGATGCGGCGATGCACCACTCATCGTCGAGCCGCAGCGCATACGGTGGCTCCGCACCGGCGTGCTCGCAGGTGCGTGCGGCGACCTGTGCCGCGAACCTCGTCGTGCGGACGAGCGCTTCGAAGTCGCCCAGGTCCGCGCGCTCGAGTCCGCCGGCAATCCAGGCGGCCAGCCATCCGCCGCCGAACGCGTCGCCAGCCCCAATCGTGTCGACGACGCTGGCGGGCGGCGCCGGGACCGCGACATGCCCGGTCGGCGAGATCACGGTCGCGCCGCGGCTTCCCTGCGTCAGCAGCACAACCGCCGGGCCCCGCTCGAGCAAGTCACGCGCGGTCTGCAGCGCGGGCTGGCCGGGCTCGAGGTACGCCAGGTCCTCTTCGCTTGCCTTGACGACGTCGACGCGCGTCAGCAACTCGCGCAGGCGCTCTTGGTGCACGGCCGGGTACGGAGCCGCGCCGGGGCGGCAGTTCGGATCGAGCATGATCAACGTCGTCGAAGGGGCCTCGCGAACCAGTCGGGCGATGGCCCCGGCTTGCGGCTCGAACACCAGGCCCAGTCCGCCGACGTGAAGCGCGGCGGCGAGCGGCGGCATCGCGGCGCGTGCCTGATCGGGCAGCAGCCCCGAGATCGACGTGCCGTCGGCATAGAAGCGGTAGCGGGCCGTGCCGTTCTCGTCGAGCTCGACGAGCGCGAACGTCGTCGGGTCATCGGTGTCGACGACCCCGTCGAGGCGGACATCCGACTGGGCCAGTCCGGCACGGAGCGCGCGGCCGTGCGCGTCACTCGATATCCGCCCCACGAAGATGGGGGCGAGACCGAGGCGGCCGATCGTGCGAGCGGCGTTGTACGCGCCGCCGCCGAGGTGCCGCGTGGTCGTGCCTTCGCGCTCTAGCACGAGGTCAACCAAAGCCTCACCGGCGACCACGATGAGTCGATCGCCTGCGGTCATATGAGCATGCTGCGGACTGCCGTTGCCGGTCCGGGCACGGGCTGGATCCTCTCCTCTGGAACCGGTTCCAGTCTTCCATCGCACCAGATCCTTGTCAAGTGAGATTCCAACTTGTGGATGCTCGAGGCGAGAACGTGTGCGCGCTAGATTGCGTGGCAATGGATCCGGTTCCAATGAGGCGAGGGAACCCGGCCCCGACGATCCGCGACGTCGCGCGCCATGCCAAGGTCGGCGTGGGGACGGTGTCGCGGGTCCTAAACGACAGCCCGTTGGTCAGCGACGAGGCCCGCGTTCGCGTGCGCAAGACGATCGACGAGCTGGGCTACCGGCCGAGCTCGACTGCGCGGCGGCTATCGCTGGGCCGCACGCAGATGATCGGGGTGGTGGCACCGTTCTTCACGACGCGCTCGGTGGTCGAGCGGTTGCGGGGTGTCGTCGAGCGACTGCGCGACCGGGGCGAATATGACCTGCTGCTGTTCGACGTCGAGACGCTCGACCAGCGCGCGGACGCGTTCGAGGCCTTCGCCGCGCGCGACCGCGTCGACGGGCTGCTGATCGTGTCGCTGCGACCGTCCGACGAAGAGGTCGCCCGCATGCAGCGCGAGGGACTGCCGGTCGTCCTGATCGACGTCACCCATCGAGCGCTGCCGCGCGTGGTGATCGACGACGTCCTCGGCGGCGAGATTGCCACCGACTACCTGCTTGCCAAGGGCCACCGGCGGATTGGCTTCGTCGGCGATGCGCCGACTCCGTTCGGCTTCGCCTCCTCAGAGCTTCGCTGCCATGGGATGCGCGCGGCGCTGCGGCGCGCCGGCATACGGCCGATGGCCGCGCTGCAGAAACGGGGCCCGCACGGGCGCGAGGAGGCGATCGAGCTGGCGCGGTCGCTGCTGGCGATGGACAAACCGCCGAGTGCGATATTCGCGGCATCAGACGTGCAGGCGATGGGCGTCCTGCAAGCCGCCGAGGAGCTTGGCGTGCGCGTGCCCGAAGACCTGGCGGTGATCGGCTTCGACGACGTGGAGGAGGCTGCGGTGCTCGGGCTGACGACCGTGCGCCAGCCGCTGCGGGAGACCGGGGCTCGGGGGGTCGAGCTGCTGCTGTCGGCGATCGAGGGCCGCGAGATCGCCCCCGTCGAGGAGCTCGCGCCCCTGGCGGTGGTCGAGCGCCGGACCGCGTAACGGCCGTAGCGAGCGGACGCGATCCGGGTGTCCACGATGCCCGAACGCCGCTGTGCGGTGCCGACCAGGCACTGTAGAAACCGCTGCGGTGTGGATGAGCGCGAACTGATCGCCCGCGTCGAGACGCTGACGACCGAGCAGAAGGTCCGCCTGCTCACCGGCGCCGATGCCTGGTCCCTGCACGATGAGCCGTCCGTGGGGCTGCGCCGCCTGGTCATGTCCGACGGACCGGCCGGCGTGCGAGGCGAGCACTGGGACGAACGCGACACCTCCACCAACGTGCCGTCGCCAACGGCGCTGGCGGCGACGTGGGACGAGCTGCTGGTGCAGGAGCTCGGGCGACTGCTGGCATTTGAGGCGCGCCGTAAGCAGGTGGATGTGCTGCTCGCTCCGACCGTGAACCTGCACCGCACGCCGTACGGCGGGCGCCACTTCGAATGCTTCAGCGAGGACCCGCTGCTGACGTCGCGGCTCGCGGTCGCCTACGTCCGCGGCCTGCAGGATGGGGGCGTCGGGGCTACGGTCAAGCACTTCGTGGCCAACGACTCCGAGACCGAGCGTATGACGCTCGACGCCAGGCTTGACGAGCGCGCGCTGCACGAGATGTACCTCGCGCCGTTTGAAGCAGTCGTCCGCGAGGCATCCGTATGGGCGGTGATGGCTGCCTACAACAGCGTCAACGGCCACACGATGACCGAGAGCCCGCTGCTGGAGGAGATCCTCAGGCGCAAGTGGGGCTTCGACGGCGTGTTGATGTCGGATTGGTTCGCGACCCGATCGACCGAGAGCTCCGCGCGAGCGGCGCTGGATCTGGTGATGCCGGGACCGGGCGGTCCATGGGGGGACGCGCTGGTCGCGGCTGTGCGTGCCGGCGCCGTCGAGGACGCGACGATCGACGAGAAGGTGCTGCGGGTGTTGCGCCTGGCCGATCGGGTCGGAGCGCTCGACGGCGGCCCACGCCGTCCCGCTCCTCGCTACGGCGCTGATGAGGTCGCGTGGGTTGTCCGCCGTGTTGCCGCCGCGGGATTCGTGCTGGCGCGTAACCAGCGCGGCATGCTCCCTCTGGATCGCTCGCGTCTGCGTCGCGTTGCGGTGATCGGGCCTAACGCGGCGAGCGCCAGGACCCTTGGCGGTGGCAGCGCGACGGTGTTTGCGCCTTACTCTGTGTCGCCACTACAGGGCCTGCTCACGGCGTTGCCTGCGGCGGTCGAAGTTCGTCATTGCATCGGTGTGACCGCTTCGAGTCGGATCCCGGTGGCGGGGCCTCCGTGGCTGCACCAGCCGGACGGCGGAGGGCCCGGGGTGCAGGCGCGGCTGCTCGCCGCCGACGGAGCCGAGCTGCTGAGCGAGCGCCGGCCGGGATGCGCGTTCCACTGGCCCGAGCGTGTCGGCGGGGAGCCCGTCGCGAAGGCCGAGGTCAGTGCGCTGCTGCGCGCCACCGAGCCCGGCAGCTACACCGTTGGGATCTCGGGAACCGGGCATTACCGCCTGTCAATCGACGGCGAGGACGTGTTCGACCAAGTGCTCGAGCCCCGGCCTGGAGCCGACTTCGTCGAGACGTTGATGATCCCGCCTCAGGCCTCTCATCACATCGAGCTCGATCGCGGCGAGCAGATACACCTCGTCGCCGTCAGCGAGATCAGATCGCCCCCGGTGTTCGGCATTCGCTTCGCTCTCAACCTCGAGCCCCCTCACGGCACCGACGACGAGGAGATCGACCGCGCCGTCTCGCTCGCGCGGTCTTCGGATGTGGCGGTCGTGGTCGTCGGGACCACGGAGGAGGTCGAGAGCGAAGGGTTCGATCGCGGCTCGCTTGCTCTGCCTGGCCGTCAGGACGAGCTCGTCAGCAGGGTGGCCGAAGCAAACCCCGACACGATCGTGGTCGTCAACTCTGGCGCTCCGGTGCTGCTGCCGTGGGCCGACAGTGTTGCGGCCGTTATCTTGGCGTGGTTTCCGGGCCAGGAGTTCGGCAATGCCCTGGCGGATGTGCTGCTGGGAGATGCCGAGCCCGGCGGGAGGCTGCCGACGAGCTGGCCGCTGCGCGAGGAAGGTCTCCCCAGCACGCGGCCCACCGACGGCGTCCTGCGCTACGACGAGGGGCTGCTGGTCGGCTATCGCGGCTACGACCGCGGCGGGCCCGCCCCGCTGTATCCGTTCGGACACGGCCTTGGATACTCGAGCTGGACGTACGTGTCGATCGAGGCGCCTCGGGAGGCGCGGGCGGGCGTCGACATCGACGTCGACGTGACCGTGCGCAACACCGGCGCGCGCCGCGGCCGGGAGGTGATCCAGCTGTATGCAAGCCGCGCGGTCAGCGCGGTGCAGCGACCCGCCCTCTGGCTGGTCGGCTTTGCGGTGGTCGACGCGAACGCCGGCGAGGAGGTAACCGTGACGATCGGCGTGCGCGCGCGGGCCTTCCAGCACTGGAGCGCGGCCGCCGGCGGCTGGACGATCGAGCCCGGCACGTTCCAGCTCGCCGCGGGCGGCTCCTCGCTCGAGCTCTCGCTGTTTTCGCCAATCGAGATCTTCCGGGGCGACCCCTCGGAGGGCCGTGGGTGTCCGCCGCCCGACCTCTCCTCTGTGCGGCGGACACCGGGCCTCTCACACACAGCATGAACCGCCATACATCCAACTCCCAGCACGGGTCGTGGTGGCGCAGCGCCGTGATCTATCAGGTCTACATCCGCAGCTTCGCCGACGGAAACGGCGACGGCACCGGGGACATCGCCGGACTGCGAGCGCGGCTGGCGTATCTCGCCGAGCTCGGGGTCGACGCGCTCTGGATCAACCCGTGGTACCCGTCGCCGATGAAGGACGCCGGCTACGACGTGTCGGACTTCCGGGCGATCGAGCCGCTGTTCGGGACGCTCGACGACGCACGGACGATGATCGCCGAGGCCCACGAGCTCGGTCTGCGGATCCTGCTGGACATCGTGCCCAATCATCTGTCAGACCAGCACGCCTGGTTTCGGGAGGCGCTCGCGGCCGGACCCGGATCGCCCGAGCGTGCGCGGTTCATCTTCCGCGATGGCAGCGGGCCGGGCGGCGCCCAGCCTCCCAACGATTGGCTCAGCAACTTCGGCGGCCCTGCATGGACCCGGGTCAGCGACGACGACGGCAACCCGGGCCAGTGGTATCTGCATCTGTTCACCCCCGAGCAGCCCGACGTTGATTGGACCAACCCCGAGGTGCGGGAGGAGTTCGACCAGACGATGCGGTTCTGGTTCGACATGGGCGTCGACGGCTTCCGGATCGACGTGGCCCACGGACTGGCCAAGGCAGAGGGTCTTCCTGACATCGGATCGACCGCCTGGCCACCGATCAGCTCAGAGCGAGTCGACCATCCCCACTGGGATCGCGACGAGGTGCACGACATCTACCGCACGTGGCGTGCCCTGGCAGACGACTACGACGATCCGCGTGTGTTCGTCGCCGAGGCCTGGGTGCACAATCCCGAGCGCCTTGCGATGTACGTGCGCGACGACGAGCTGCACACCGCGTTCAACTTCGACTTCCTGCTGGCGCCGTGGCTTGCCGAGCCAATGCGCGACTCGATCGTCGCGTCACTGGACGCTCACGAGGGCGTCGGCGCGCCGCCCACCTGGGTGCTGTCGAATCACGACACCGTCAGGGAGGTGTCGCGCTATGCGCGGCCGCAGGGCGTCCGTGAGCTGCGCCACCTCGACGACCTGCTGGAGCTGCCCGCAGACTTCGAGCTGGGAGTGAAACGCGCACGAGCCGCGGCGCTGCTGATGCTCTCGTTGCCTGGGGGCGCCTACGTCTACCAGGGCGAGGAGCTTGGGCTCGCCGAGGTTGAGGACCTGCCGGAGCAACTGCTCCAGGACCCTGGCTGGAAGCAATCCGGCTACACATTGCGGGGCCGTGACGGGTGCCGGGTGCCGATCCCGTGGTCGGGGCAAGAGCCGCCATTTGGCTTCATGCTCAACGGCTCGAGTGCCATCCCGTGGCTGCCGCAACCAAGCTCGTGGCGGACACTCACGGTCCAGGCGCAGACTGGCGATGAGCGTTCGATGCTCGAGCTCTACCGCCGGGCGCTGCGTCTGCGCCACGAGCATCCGGCTCTCGGAGATGGGACGATGCGTTGGATCGACGCGCCGGAAGGGGCGTTGGCGTTTGCTCGCGACCCCGCGTTTGTGTGCGTGGTCAACATGTCGGCCGCTCACGTGCCGGGACCGCCGGGCGCCGAGCTACTGCTGTGCAGCGGCGAGCTGACGAGCGACGGCGGCATCCCGGCCGATACGACCGCGTGGTTTACGACGCGGTCGTCGGCGTAGGATTGGGGACATGGCGAAATCCCTGAATGACGAGCAGGTGCAGGCACGAATCGAGGAGCTCGAGCAGGAGGAGCGCAAGCTCCGCACCGACGAGGTCGAGGCCGCCGAGGCCGACGCCGATGACCAGGTGGCGCGTGACGCGCAGCGCCTGGAGGCGATCCGGATCGAGCTCGATCAACTGTGGGACTACCTCCGTCAGCGCCGCGCGCTTCGCGACGCGGGCCAGGACCCGGACAACGCGCAGATGCGCGATCCGGGGACGGTCGAGCGCTACTGGGGTTAGGAGCGGGCCGCGGCGAACCGGTCGAGCGCTTCGCGCCGCGCCCGGGCGTGGTCGACGATCGGTGCCGGATAGTCGCTGCCGATGATGCAGTTCGAGGCCTCCTGGACCTCGGCGGGCATCGTCCATGGCTCAGCGAGGTAATCGTCGGGCACGCGCGCGAGCTCGGGCACGTAACGGCGGACATAGATGCCGTCGGGATCGAAGCGCTCCTGCTGTCGCGACGGGTTGTAGAGCCTGCGCGCCGGCGGCTGCGGATCGACGCCGACTGAGGCGATCCACTGCCAGTTCCCGTTGTTGCTCGCCTCGTCGCCGTCGACGAGCAGCTCCATGAACCAGCGCTCGCCCCAGCGCCAGTCGATTCCCAGATCCTTGGTGAGGAACGAGCCGACGATCAGGCGGCCGCGATTGTGGATCCACCCCTCGCGAAGCAGCTGGCGCATCGCGGCGTCGACGACCGGGTAGCCG
>DASYFZ010000327.1:0-9156 GCA_036000295.1 Solirubrobacteraceae bacterium | reverse complement strand
TCCATGAACCAGCGCTCGCCCCAGCGCCAGTCGATTCCCAGATCCTTGGTGAGGAACGAGCCGACGATCAGGCGGCCGCGATTGTGGATCCACCCCTCGCGAAGCAGCTGGCGCATCGCGGCGTCGACGACCGGGTAGCCGCTGCGGCCCTCGCGCCAGGCGTCGAAGTTGCGTCGCGAGCGGTTCCACTGCATCCCGCGGTATCGCGCTTGGTGCTCGGAACGGGCGTTTCGCGGCGAGCGGCGCAGGACCTGGCCGTAGAAGTCGCGCCAGCAAAGCTGGCGGCGAAGCTCGGCGGCGCCGACCGAATCCGACAGCCGATGCTCGGCCTCACGCGGCGACAGGCAGCCGAAGTGCAGGTACGGGGAGAGCGCCGACGTGCCGTCGTGCCCGAGGGTGTTGCGCTGCTCGTGATAGCCGTCAACACCGTCGGCCATGAACGCGTCGAGGCGCGCCCGTCCCGCACGCTCGCCGCCGGCCGGCGGCTCGGCGAGCGGTTGGCTGAGACCGAGCGCCTTCAGCGCCGGGATCCGGCCGGCCTCGGTGCCAGACGGGAGTCCCGGGAGCGAACGGGGCTTTGGCAGCGGCTCACGCCGGGGAGCGCGCTCCCACGAGCGGTGATACGGCGTGAACACCGTGTATGGGCCGCCGTCGCCGGTGCGGATCTCGGCGGGGTCATCGACCACGAACACGCCGGGGTGCAGGACGAGGTCGACGCCGCGGGCTGCGAGCGCGCTCGTCACCGCCATGTCGCGCCGGCGGGCGTACGGGCCGACGTCCGAGGCGGCGTGCACGGTGGCGGCGCCGACGTCGCTAGCCAGCGCCGGCAGCTCGAGTTCGGGGGCCCCGTGTCGGATGACCACACGGCTGCCCAGCTCGCGCAGGGAGCTGTCGACGTCGTGCAGGCAGTCGAGCATGAACTGCGTGCGCGAGCCCGAACGGTGGCGCCCCGCGAGGAGCCGCGGGTCCAGGCAGAACACCGGTACGAGGCGGTCGGCCGCCGCCGCTGCCATCAGCGCCGGGTTGTCTGACAGCCGCAGGTCGCGGCGCATCCACAGGATCGCGACGGTGCTCACGCCGCGAGCAACTCGGCAGCGGCCAGACGGTCGATCTGCCGCCGGCGGTATTCGAACACGCCGGCAAGGTCCCGGCGAACGAATGCCGTGTGCGCCATCTCGCCGAACGGTCCGAGCGGCAGCGAGTAGTGCACGATGTCGCGGACCCTCGTTCCACCCTCGTGCGCCTCGAACTCGTGCCGGTGATGCCAGAGGCGGTAGGGGCCGCGCACCTGGCGATCCACGAAACCGCGGTCGGCGTGCCACTCCTCGATGCGCGACACCCATCGCAGCGGCACGCCGTGCAGGCGCAGCCGGTACTCGATACGGGTGCCCTGTCGCATCTCGATCGGTTCCGGAGTCAGAACCTCGAAGCGCAGCCAGGGAGGGGTCAGCGTTTCGAGGTTGCGTGCGCGTGAGAAGAACTCGAACACCTCGGGTGGTGCAGCGGCGACGAGCTGCTCGCGCTCGAGGCGATGAATCACGATCCGGACAGCACGTCGCGCAGGGCGGCCTCGAGCCCCGGATGGCGAAACTGGTAGCCGAGCTCACCGAGGCGCGCCGGGACCGCGCGTTGGCCGGTCAGGACGATCGTCGCCATCTCGCCGTACAGCGCCTTCAGTGCAAGACCGGGAACCGGCAAGACGGCGGGGCGATGCAGTACGCGTCCCAGCGTCTTCGAGAGCTCGGCGTTGGTGACCGGATTTGGCGCAGTCAGGTTGACCGGACCGGTCGCGCGATCGTCATCGAGGCACTGCAGCATCCCCCCGACAACGTCGTCGAGGTGGATCCACGGGACGTACTGCTTGCCGCCGGCGACCGGCCCGCCGACACCCAGCTTGAACGGCGGGAGCATCTTCTCGAGCGCGCCGCCTTGGGAGGAGAGCACGACGCCTGTGCGCGTGGTCGCCACCCGCACGCCCGCCGAGGTCGCCTGGCCGGCTTCACGCTCCCATTCGACGGTCACGCCGGCGAGAAAGTCATTGCCCGAGGAGGCTGTCTCGTCGACCGGCTCATCGCCGCGCGGGCCGTAATAGCCGGTGGCCGACTGCGACACCAGCACTCGCGGTCGGCGCTCATCGGGCAGTGCCGCGATCGCTGCCACCAGCGCCCTGGTGGTGAGGACGCGCGAATCGCGGATCTCGCGCTTGGCGTCGTCGCTCCACCGCTGGGCGATCGGCTCGCCGAGAAGGTGCAGGATGGCGTCGGCCTGCTCGAGCGCATCGCTAGGCGGGGGAGCGTGCTTGGGGTCAGTCCATGCCTGGGCGTCGACTTGTCCGCCGAGCTTGTCGCGGGCCTGATCCGGATCGCGCGTCAACGCGATCACCTCGTCGCCCCGCTGAAGCATCGCGTCGATCGCGTGGCGGCCGATGACCCCGGTCGCGCCGGTCACGGCTACCCGCACGGCGGGCACTCCACTGTGCTCGAAGCCCTCATGCCACCGACTATAACAACCTGTTGCATTTATCTAAACAGAATGTACGATGCCTGACCATGCCCACACCGACCTCCGCTCAGCTGTCGCGGCTGAGCACCACGCAGCTCGCCGAGCTGACCGGCGTCCCGGCCGCCACGCTGAGGATGTGGGAGGCTCGCCACGGGTTTCCCGCACCGGCGCGACTGGCGGGAGGGCACCGTCGCTACGGCGACCGCGACGTCGAGCTGGTGCGAGCGGTCGTTCGCGCGCGCCAGGATGGGCTGTCACTCGCAGCGGCGATCGATCGGGCCCGCGCCGGCGATCCGCCGGCGCCCGCGTCGATCTTCGCCGGGCTCGCGCGGCGGCGCCCCGACCTGCAGCCGATGACGTTCACCAAGCCCGCGCTGCTGGCGCTGTCGCGGGCGATCGAGGACGAGCACCTGGCGGCTGCACGCGCCGGAGTGTTGATCGGGAGCTTTCAGACCGCCCGGTTCTACCGACAATCCGAGCGGCGCTGGCGCGAGCTTTCACGCAACGCGTCCGTCGCGGTGGTGCTGGCGGACTTCAAGCGACTGCGCCGGCCGTCGCACGGACCCGTGCAGGTCCCGGTGCGCCGTGACCATCCGCTTGCCCGCGAATGGGCGATCGTGATGCATGCGCCCGACGCCTCCGCCTGCATTGCGGCGTGGGAGATTCCGGCGCCGGTGCAGCCAGCGGACGCCGACAGGCGCTTCGAGGTGCTGTGGTCGCCCGAGCCCGAGCTCGTGGTCGACGCGCTGGCGGTCGCCACCGAGCTGATCGCGCCCTTGGCACCGGACGTCGCCGGCGCGCTCGACGCGAGCCGGTCCAAGGCAGTGCTGCCGAGCTCCGCTGAGCTTCGCGCGGCCGTCCGACAGGCTCATCGGATGCTCGCCTATGTCGGCGCGGACTGATCCAGATCCGATGTCGCTGCGAATCATCAGCGTGTCCTGTCGTCGCTGTCCTGTGAGAGCCCGATGAAGATCGCCATCGTCGGCGCCGGCGTATCCGGCCTCGTGGTCGCTCATCTCCTGCACCGCCGGCACGAGATCACGGTGTTCGAGGCGGCCGATTACGCCGGTGGGCATACCAACACCGTGCGGGTCGATACGGCCGACCAGACGCTCGACGTCGACACCGGCTTCATCGTCTTCAACGACCGCAACTATCCGCGTTTTCAGCGACTGCTCGGCCAGCTCGGGGTGAAGTCGCAGCCGTCGACGATGAGCTTCAGCGTGAGCGACGCCACGGGCGACTTCGAGTACTCCAGCGCCTCGCCCAACGGGCTGTTCGCCAAGCGGGCACACCTCGTGACGCCGTGGTTTCACAGGATGGTGGCCGACCTGGCCCACTTCAATCGGGCCGCCCGCGAGTTGCTCGAGCAGCCTGGCAACGACATATCGCTGGGTGCCTGGCTCGAGCAGGAGCGCTTCTCTCACGCGTTCGTGGAGCGCCTGATCGGCCCGCAGGTCTCCGCCGTGTGGTCTGCCGATCCCGAGCAGCGCGGTAGCTTTCCGGCGCGCTTCCTCGCCGAGTTCTTCGACAACCACGGGGTGCTGTCGTTCCGTGGACGGCCCCGATGGCAGACCGTCAGCGGCGGGTCCGCTCGCTACGTCGAGGCGTTGACGCGGCCGTTCGCACACCGCCTGCGCCTCGAAGCGCCGGTGTGCGCGATCGCGCGCCGGCCCGACCACGTGCTGCTCACGGTGCGCGGCTGCGAGGCAGAGCGCTTCGACGAAGTGGTGATCGCGACGCACTCAGACCAGGCGCTGGCGCTGCTGGCCGACGCCACCGACTCCGAGCACGAGATCCTCTCAGCGATCCCCTACCAGCGCAACGATGCGGTCCTGCACACGGATGCGAGCATGCTGCCGCGGCGGCGCCGCGCCTGGGCGAGCTGGAACTATCACCTGCTCGACCGTCCCGGTGATCGCACCACGGTGACCTACCACATGAACCGCCTGCAGTCGCTGAGCACCGACGAGCAGCTGTGCGTGACTCTGAACCGCACGGACGCGATCGATCCGGAGCGGGTCCTTCGCACGATCAGCTACGCCCATCCGGTGTTCACCCTGGACGGTGCGAGGGCTCAGCGGCGGGCGGAGGAGATCAGTGGCCACAACCGGACCAGCTACTGCGGCGCGTACTGGGGTTGGGGCTTTCACGAGGACGGGGTGGCCAGCGGTGCTCGCGCGGCTGAGCGCTTCGGAGGGCGCCTGTGACGGTCAGCTGCATCTACGAGGGGACGATCCGCCACCGCCGGCTGCAGCCGCGGCGCGAGTTTCGCCATCGCCTTGCGCTCTGGTATATCGACCTCGACGAGCTGCCCGGGCTGCTCGGCGGCCGCCTGCTGGAGCCTTCCCCCGGCGCGTTGCGGTTCCGCCGGCGCGATTACCACGGCGACCCGCAGGTGCCCCTGAGCGAGGCCGTGCGCGACACGGTCGCCGAGCACACCGGATCGCGTCCGCAGGGACCGATCCGGCTGTTGACCCAGTTGCGGTCCTTTGGGCACTGCTTCAACCCCGTCAGCTTCTATTACTGCCTGTCGCCCGGCACCGGGGCGGTGCAGGCGATCCTCGCTGAGGTGACCAACACGCCCTGGGGTGAGCGCCACGCGTACGTGCTCGCAGGGGGCAGGGAGGACTCGCCGCTGATGGTCTCGAGCGTCGACAAGGCCATGCACGTCTCACCGTTCATGCCGATGGACGTCAGCTACTGCACTCGCGCGACGCCGCCGGCGGAGACCTTGTCGCTTCACATGGAGAGCAGTCGCGCCGGGAGGCGCGTGTTCGACGCGACGCTGTCGCTCGCTCGCCGGGAGCTGACGCGGGACTCGGCGCGACGGCTGACGGTGCGCTACCCGGCCGCTACGGTGCGCGTGCTGGCGCTGATCTACGCACGGGCGGTGGCGCTGAGGCTCGCCGGCGCCGGGGTGCATCCCCACCCCCGGGAGCGCAGGACGTGATCGCGATCAGCAGGCTGATCGCGTGCGCGGTGCTTCGCCGAATCGGCGCCGGCAGCCTGACGGTTGCCGAGCCCGGGAGGCGGCATCGGTTCGGAACCGGCCATCCGGCGGCGGTCGTCGAGCTCCACGATCCGCGCGTGTGGCGGATGGTGCTGCTGCGCGGGTCTCGCGGGCTGGCAGACGCGTACGAGCGCGGCATGTGGGACTCTCCCGACTTGGTCGCGCTGATCAGGCTCGGCGCGCTGAACGCGGCCCGTCTCGACCGCGTGCGCGCGAGGCTGGCACCGCTGTCGATGCCGGCCCGAATGATCCGGGTGGTCGTGCGGCGCAGCACGCGGACACGACGGCGCCGTGACATCGCCGCTCATTACGACCTCGGCACCGACCTGTTCGAGCGGATGCTCGATCCGACGCTCAGCTACTCCTGCGCGGTGTTCGAGCACGACCACGCAACGCTGGAGGAAGCTCAGGTCGCAAAGCTCGAGCGGGTTTGCGAGAAGCTCGATCTTGGGCCCGAGGACCGTCTGCTCGAGATCGGGACCGGGTGGGGGGCGTTGGCCGTTCACGCCGCCACGACCCGCGGCTGCCACGTGACGACGACCACGATCTCCCGTGAGCAGTACAACCACGCCGTTTCGCTGGTGAAGCGCGCAGGGCTGGCGGACCGGGTCACAGTGCTGATGGAGGACTACCGCGACCTCACCGGCAGCTACGACAAGCTCGTGTCGATCGAGATGATCGAGGCCGTCGGGTGGCGGCATTACGGGGCCTTCTTCCGCAAGTGCTCGGAGCTGCTGTCGCCCGACGGCGCGATGCTGCTGCAGGCGATCACGATCGACGACCGCGCCTACGAGGTCGAGAAGGCGGCGAAGTCGTTCATCAACACCCGGATCTTTCCGGGCGGCTGCCTGCCGTCGCTCGAAGTCATCATGCGCAACGTGGCGCGCAGGACCGATATGCAAGCCGTCCAGCTCGAGGACATCACGGCTCACTATGTCGAGACGCTGCGGCGCTGGCGCCACCGCTTCTTCGCCTCGGCGCACGAGCTTGCGCAACTCGGCTACGACGCGCGCTTCCGGCGGCTGTGGACGCTGTATCTGGCCTACTGCGAAGCTGGGTTCGCCGAGCGCCGGATCTGCGACCTGCAACTGCTGCTCACGAAACCTCGGTGGCGATCCCCGGTCAGCCAGCCGGGACTCGGGCACGCCGCGCTGGACCTGGCCGGGTGATCCTGAGCTACACAAAGCTCGGCTACGACCGGCGCAGTCGGCACTGGGATGCGTCGGACCTGGCGGCGATGGACGGCAAGGTTGTGCTCCTGACCGGAGCCACGTCGGGTCTCGGCGAAGCCGCCGCGACGGCGTTCGCCCGCCTTGGCGCCAGCGTCTGGCTGGTGGTGCGCAGTCGCGAGCGCGGCGAGGACACCAGGGCGCGGATCACCGAGCGAACCGGAAGCGAAGACGTGCACGTCGGGATCTGCGACCTCAGCGACTTGCGATCGGTCCGGCGCTTTGCGGAGCAGTTCGAGGCCGGTCCGGGGCGGCTGGACGTGCTCGTCAACAACGCCGGAGTGCTCACGGAAGAGCGCTCGCTGTCGCGTGATGGCATCGAGCTGACGCTCGCGACCAACGTGGTTGGGCCGTTCCTGCTCACAAAGCTGCTCGCACCGTTGCTGCTTCGCAGCGCGCCGGCACGCGTGATCAACATCTCCTCCGGCGGCATGTACACGCAGGGCCTGCACTTGGACGATCTGCAGAGCGCCCGCGGCAAATTCCGGGGGACGGTCGCCTACGCGCGCAGCAAGCGGATCGAGGTGGTGTTGAGCGAGCTGTGGGGTTCGCGCCTGGCAGGCACCGGCGTGGTGGTCAACTCGATGCACCCGGGCTGGGTCGACACGCCCGGCCTGCGCGATTCGCTGCCCGGCTTTCACCGCGTCCTGCGACGGCTGCTGCGCACGCCCGAGCAGGGCGCCGACACGATTGTCTGGCTCGGCAGCGCGCCGCAGGCGGCTGCTGTCTCGGGAGCCTTCTGGTTCGATCGTGCCCGGCGCCCCACGCACCTGTTGCCGAGGGGCGCCGAGAGTGACGAGGATCGCCGGCGGCTGTGGACCGAGATCGAGCGACTCAGCCCGTGACGACCGGCGCCGGCGCAATGAGCGTCGTGGCGCGGGTCCGCCGGGCCGGCGCGTTTCGGCTGTTGACCGTGGCGTGGTTGACGAGTCGTCCTGCGCTGCGCGTAGTGACGCGCGCGGTCACGTGCAAGGTCTTGCTCTTGCCGATCGCAAGCTTGGAGATCGTCCTACAGACCGAGTTGCCCGAACGCTTGAAGCCCGGTGCCGAGACCACAGTCAAGCCCGACGGCGGCGTGTCGCAGACGCGGACCTTCATGGCGAGCGCCTCGCCGATGTTCGAGACGCGGAGCGCGTAGGTGATCGTCGCACCCGGCGATGCGGTGGCCGGAGACCCGGTCTTGCTCAGCTTGAGAAGCGTGTCAGCAGGGCCGCCGGGAACGTTGGGCGGGTGCACGGGCGGCGCAGGCGGCTGTGGCGGGCCGCCGGGCTCCGGGGGTAGGGGTGTCGGCGTCGGTGGGATCGGCTGGTCGGGAACGAGCACCTGCGTCAGGGTCTCGTCACGGTTGGGGTGGGGGTCGGGAACCGGCTCGTCCTGATCGCCCGACACGGTGGCGACATTGAGCAGGAGCGTGCCGTCGGCGGTTGTCGACGGTACTGTCGCGACGATCGTCAGCGTCAGCGAGGAGCCAGCGGCTGGTGCCGCCGGAACGCTTGGCGCCGTGCACGTCACAGCGCCGCTGCTTCCGACCGCCGGCGTCGTGCACGTGAGCGCCCCGCTGGCGGTCGCCCTGACGAACTGGACGCCGGCCGGCAGTTGATCGGCAAGCACGAATCCCGTCGATGTCGCGGGTCCGTAGTTGGTGCCCACCACGGTCCAGGTGAGCGTGTCCCCCGGCGCGACGATGTCGTGCGAGACCGTCTTGACGACGCCGAGCTCGGCCGGCTCTGGCGCGGGAGGCGCCGGCGGGACGACGACGGTTGCGGGATCACAGCCGTGGAAGACAACGTCCGGCTGATCCTCGGAATTGGCGTTGTAGCAGGCGTCGTTGGCCAGCGACGTGGGTGTGTCGCCCTGGGCCGAGGCCGAAACCGTCGCGCTGTATGAGTACGTGAATGTGGCGTCGGGCTGGAGCGTTCCCACGTTGCAGGTGATCGTCCGCGACGCCGCCGCGTAGGTGCATGTACCGCCGCCGTCGTTGGTGAAGCCCACGAATTTCAGACCAGATGGCAGCGCATCGGTGACTACCAGATTTGTGGCCGCGTTCACAGGTGTCCCGGCGAGCGGGTCGTCGGGGTCACGGGTGGACGGGTTATTGACGGTCGTCGTGTAGTTGACGACGTCGCCGGGGCTCGCGGTGGTGTGATCGGCCACCTTTGAGATGTGGAGGTTGGGGGCCTTGATCAGCGTGTCGAACGCCAGGCCGCCGAAGAAGTACGTGTCGCCGGTCGTGCCCAGGCAGACCGATGCAGCGGTCTGGTTGTTGCCGATCGTGTCCTCCGGGACGCTGAAGGTCGCGAGATCGAAGCCGAGCTGGTTGCTGTAGTTCGGATCTCGCCCTCCGACGTCGATGCCGCCGTTAGAGATCGTGCTGTTGAAGAAGTTGTCGATCGGGTGAGCGGCGTCGTGCTG
>DASYFZ010000319.1:0-2904 GCA_036000295.1 Solirubrobacteraceae bacterium | reverse complement strand
GCCATGAACCGCTGGAACGCCGCCTGCTCGGCGGACTGGTTGCTGGTGACGATGCACGAGGTCGCGGTGCATGGCTGCAGGTCGGCCGGGAACGCCACCTGATGCACGGTGCTGGCGTCGGAGTTGAGGACCAGGTTGAAGAGGTCGAGGATCTGATCGGTCGACTGCAGGCCCTTGTCCAGCGTCGAATGCTTGCCGAAGATCCGCAGCAGCTGGTCCTTCTCGGACAGCAGCTTCGAGACGCTGAACTGGTCCTTCGCCCAGCGGATGAAGTCCTGCTGGCGGGCCTCGCGCACGATGTCGGAGTCCAAGTGGCGGAAGCGGACGAACGGGAGCGCGCCGCTGACGGACTGGTTGTCGCCGCACAGCTTCTGATAGCCCGGCTGGATGTCGATGCTCGAGTAGTTGTCGGCGCCCGGCGCCGTGGCGTTGTAATAGCGGCGGTCGACGTCGGAGTAGACGCACCCGATGGCGTCGACGAGGTCCGAGAAGCCGGTGAAGTTGGTGTCGACGATGTGGTTGACGCGCAGGTCGGGGAACACGTTGGCCTTGATCGTCTTGATCAGCAGCCCGTAGCCGCCCTCGCTGTAGGCGGCGTTGATCTTGGCGATGCCGTGGCCGGGAATGTCGACCTGCAGGTCGCGGGGGATCGACATCACGTTGATCGTGGAGGACTTCGCGTTGAGGCGGACCAGCAGCATCGTGTCCGTGTTGGAGTACCGGAACGGTTCGCCGGCCCGATGGTCGGAGCCGATGATGAGGAGGTTCTGGGGCGCGCCCGCGGCGGGCAGGACGATCTGCTTGCTCACGATCCCGGGGTTCACCGAGAGGATTTGGACGACGTCCTTGACCTGCAGCAGGCCCGCGACTGCGGTCGCGCCGGCGCTGGCGGCGACGACCAGCACCCCGGCCAGCACGAAGCGCCACGCCATCCCGAAGCGGCTGTGCGGGATCACGCCGCGCCTCCGTCGACTGCGCGCAGCGTCCCGCCGCCGCTCTGGAGCTGGGCCAGGCGCTCGGGGAGGGCGCGCACGAAGTCGGCCAGCGCCCCCCGGT
The DNA here is from genome assembly GCA_036000295.1 of Solirubrobacteraceae bacterium. Lineage (GTDB taxonomy): Bacteria > Actinomycetota > Thermoleophilia > Solirubrobacterales > Solirubrobacteraceae > Palsa-465. Next base: position 1,848 of record DASYFZ010000319.1, on the reverse strand, counting down.
AGCGCTGGAGCGAGGACACGGAGACCCACTCGTCAGGGCCGTGGTGCCCGCCCCCCTGGGGCCCGAACTCCACCGCAGGGATCCCGGCCTCGATGAAGGACGCGGCGTCGGACGCGCCGTCGCGCCCCACGCTCATCACCTCACCGCTGATGGCCTCCGACACCGCATCGCGCAGCGCCCGCACGTAGGGATTGCTCCGCGACACCGTCACCGTCGGGTGGATGAACGTCCGCGTGACGTCGATGTCCGGGATGGCGCGGACCTGGGAGAGGATCTCGCCGGGGTCCTGGCCGGGCAGATAGCGCACGTCGACGGCCATCTCGCAGCGGTCGGGCACCTTGTTGAGGGCGTCGCCGCCGGCGATCCGCCCCAGGTTGATCGAGGGCCGGTCGAACATCTCCGAGGACTCGCGGCTGAAGGGCAGGGACTCGATCGCGCGGAACACGCCGACGGCCTTGAGCACGGCGTTGTCGCCCAGCCACGGTGTGGAGCTGTGGGCGGCGCGCCCGTGGACCACGATCCGCATCGCCAGCACCCCCTTGGCCTGGACGCCGATGTGCATGTTCGTAGGTTCGCCGGTGATGGCGAAGTTCCCGCCCAATCCGGCGCTGACAATCGCATCGGTGGAGCGCTCGTCGATCTCCTCGGACTCCTCGTCGGGCACGCATACGAACCGCACCTGGACGCCGTCCTGCGCGGCGAGATCCTTGAGCGCGCACATCATGGCCGCGAGACCGCCCTTCATGTCATAAGCGCCGCGCCCGATCAGGCGATCGCCCTCTACCCGGGACTCGAACTGCTCCGGGCGCCCGGGCACGACGTCCAGATGGCCGTGGAAGATGACCGAGGGCGCCTGCTCGGAGGTGGCGCCGACATCGGCCAGCAGCACCGGGGCCCCGTTGTGGTCGTGCTCGCGCACCTCGATGTCGCGGGATTCCAGCCACCCCTTCACGAACCCGGCGGCGGCGACCAGCACATCCGGGCGGGAGGTCTCATAACCGATCAGCCGCTCGGCCACTACCAACTCGTCAACCATGAACGGCGGAGGGTAGGCGATTCAGATGACGACGACGTAAGGGCACAGCCGGCGGGCGACTACGCGCCCTCGGCGATCCTCAAGAACGCCTCCCAGCGGCGCTTGTCGCGCTCGGCCACCCGCCGCTTCTCAGAGTCCTCGCCCGAGTCGTCGAGCGCGCGCTCGGCCTGCTGCAGCCGATCGCGCAGCTCCGCCGCGTCCAGCGACCCCGGCTCGTGGGCCTCCTCCACCAGCAGCAGCGCGCGGTTGTCGGCCACCTGGAGGTAGCCCTCGGACTGCGCGAAGCGGACGACATCGGAGTCGGAGCGATACAGCCGCAGCTCCGTGGGATCGAGCATCGCCAGCAGCGGCGCGTGGTGAGCCAGCACGCCGATCGAGCCGATGGTCGTCTTGGTGGAGATCATCTGCACGTCCTCGGCGAACACCTCGCCATCGGGGGTGAGGACCTCCACCGGGAACTTCGAGTGCTCAGCCATCGACGGTTAGGACTCGTCCTCGGAGTCGCTGGTGTCCTGCGCGTCCTCGGACTCGCCGGTGTCCTGCGCCTCCTTGGACTCGCCGGAGTCCGACTCGTGCGAGTCCGGCTGGCCGCCGGCTTCGGCGACAACCTCGTCGATCGTGCCCTTCATGAAGAAGGCGCGCTCGGGAATCTCGTCGTGCTTGCCCTCGAGGATCTCCTTGAAGCCGCGGATCGACTCGGCGATCGGCACGTACTTGCCGTCGATCCCGGTGAACTGGGTGGCCACGAAGAACGGCTGGGACAGGAAGCGCTCGATCTTGCGCGCCCGCTGCACCGTCACCTTGTCCTCATC